>NZ_JAOCLC010000007.1:0-104262 GCF_029845105.1 Stenotrophomonas sp. GD03654
TGGTCACCTCAGCGATTAGTGGGGGCTGCCGCAGGGCGACTACTGGCTGAGTTTCCGCAAGAAAGGGCAGTGCGTGTTCAGGGATCCATCGGAGAGTTGGGACGTTGGAGCCAATTGGGCCAGCACTATGATTCGAGCCCACCCTGTCTTCCATCTCGGGACCGCGGCGGGCTCAAGATCATCTGCGGATTAGGAAGATTTATCGAGGGTAGGCCGGATGACCTCTTCTGGCTGCTAGCAGACATGCAGAGACGCTGGCCGCTGTCTACGAAACTCCGGCCGACCCAGTCCGAGCGCTTCCGGCGGAAACGACAAGTACAAAATCTCTTAGGGCTGTACCTGCCAGATATGCGGGGTGTGCGGAGGAGGAAGCTATGAAGTGTGAAGGCGTGGCGAGAAGATGAATGGGCGCGTCCACGCAGGGGGCTTGGGAGGTCGCACCGGCGGGCGATTCACTGGGTCACCCTCTTGGCCACATCCCTCCGACCAAACCACCATGTTGGGCTGACGGACTGCATTGCGATTGTCCTGGCATCGAAAGCCGGCGAGAAAGCGGGATTTGAGGCTGCCCAACACCTGCTACATGATCCTAGGCTGCCAGCCCTGTTGGCGACCTCATAACGAAAAGCAGGGCCGTCCCGCCTATATCCCAGGTCAGTTCGAGCAGAGACTGCGATACGCTCTAAGCCTCCTCCCGAGCAGAGACATAGATGTGGAAGTTGCTAACAGGTCACTTGGCGTAACTGCAACGGAGCGCCTGCTCGCCGGCTTCTGCGAGCGGTCTCTTCTGAAGCTCTGGACTTATCCCAACCCCTTCAAAGATGATGGAAAGGAGCTATGTGATGTGCTTGCTGTGTTCGGCAACCACGTTTTCATATTCTTTGATCGAGAGAAATTGTTTAAGGAAGACCCGGATCCAGATGCAGATCCGATGATTGCTTGGGAAAGATGGAAAAGTCGGGCGGTCGACCGACAGATCATCACTGCGCACGGGGCGGAGAAGTACATCCGCAAGGGCCGCTCCATCTTCCTAGACGCCAAGGGTACGATCCCGTTCCCCCTACAGATCGATCCGGTCGCGGCGACGATCCATAAGATCGTCGTCGCACACGGCGCTAAAGACGCATGCTTGCGAAGCTCGATAGACAACGTGTTCGGCAGCTTAGCAGTCACCTACATGGACACCGCGCAACCAAAAGGCAATGACCACGCATGGCCCTTTCATATCGAAATTGATCGAAGCAAGCCCATCCACCTCTTCGATAGCCACACGCTTCCAATCGTTCTAGGGGAACTTGATACGATTGCTGACCTATCGCGCTATCTGGATGAGAAGGTTCGAGCAATCTCGCGCCACCAGTTGCTATCGTACTGCGGTGAAGAAGACCTGCTTGCACATTACCTCTTGAACTTCGACGAAAAGTTAGGGAGGCATGTTATAGGTGGCGATGAGAAGATCACTGCATTGATGATCGGAGAAGGAGAGTGGCAACGGTTCAGCAGGTCAGAACTTTACTCAAACACTAAGGCAGAGAATGAGATCTCGTACTTCTGGGATGAACTAATCCAAAGGACCTGTCAGAACGCCTTAGAAGGCAAGCTAGGCGGGAATACAGACCTATTTCGCGGCCAGAGCGCGATCATTGAAATGGTGAAGGAGCCGCGCTTTGTGCGACGCGCTCTTGCTGCGAAGATGCGGGAGAACGTGCTTTCATTTCCGGACTTGCCAGGCATCACACGCCACGTGTCGCTGATGCCATCGTTCTATTCCAATGTGAACTACGTGTTCTTGCAGCTTCGCGTTCCGGAAGACATGAGACGTCACCCCGACTACTTGGCCATGCGAAGAAAGCTTCTCGAGATCGCATGCGGCGCTGCAAAGAATACTTTTTCCAACTTGGTGAAGGTTGTAGGTATTGGGATGGACGCCCCGATGTACGCTGGCGACACCAACTCTGAAGACTTTCTTCTCATGCCGTGTGAGACATGGACCGAGGAGACTCGTCCTCATTACGAAGAGCTGAACAAAGAGTGGCATTTCTTCGGTACTCCCAACGCAAAGTCATACGAGCAAAGAATCACTGAGTTTGTACAACCCGGCTCAGCCTACTCGAAAGGTAAAACCGGCCGCAATGACAAGTGCCCTTGCGGATCTGGCATCAAATTTAAGAGGTGCCATGGCTGACCCCATCCGGCTTGTGATAACTGACGACAGCCGCCAGATACACCTTGCGGCAGCGATAAGTCATTGCCGGGACGGTGGCGGAATTGGGGTGAGGGGGGCGCATCGCCTGTGGCTTTCTGCCAGGGTGCTTGGGCCGCTTACTGAAGTGTCGGTTCCGGCTGCGCGGATCGGTCTGGATGTAAGAATCCAATGACATTTCGTGTTCTAGTAAATGCTCCCGGGTTCCGCTTCTAACCGGAAGCGGACATCGGCGGGGCAGGGGATTAGGAAGATTTAGCGGGGGTAGGGCGGGCAGCGCACGGCGAGGCCCAATTAAGAACAGGGGGCTCTTCCAATCCATACGAGGTGCTCTGACATGCCTGACAGTACGCCCGCCGCGATGAGCCCTCTAAGCAATCCGATCCTAGTGTGCCCTTCGACAAGATGCAGCCTTGGGGCATATGGAGCAAGGACTCCACCCAGAAGGATAGGAGGCCTTATCCAAGTGCGCTCGCATTCCCAGCTCAAGCGGACGTCGGCGCGCACATCGACGCATTTCCAGCCATGGGTGGCAAAAGCATTGACTCGCGCCGCCACACTATCGAACCAATCCTGGAAATCCCGCCACACCGTACAGACTACAATTTCCTCGGCAGGGACACGATCCAGCTGCCATTCGATGCGACTGATGTCGAGGTGACCATATTGCTTCTGGAAGGCGCAGTTTCGTCCGTGGTCTGCATAAACTTGGATGAGGATGTCCTCGGGAGTGGACGGAAGCGCCTGGCGTAGCGCATCGAGTTCAATCCTGCCTGATTCGGCGTAGCTCAGATTCATGAGCGAGGAGAAGAGCATTTCGACCACACCTCTCAAATTAGTTCTAAACATGGCGTTGGCGCCAGTGGAGCCAAATGTCAGGTCACGAACCTTCCACCGCCTTCCGTGAGACGGTCGTTAGCTGATTTCGTAGTAGCGCCTCTTCGACAAGGAACCAAGGAACCCTATCGGGAAAGAGGAGTGCAGTAGCCACGACAGCGAGCCGCTGGACGGGATCAGAAGGGGAACTAGATACATCTACTGCAGACAAGTGAGCTATTCGAAAGACATCTCGACCAATCTCAAACGTAGAATTTTTACCCTGTGAAATTCTCTCAGCTGAGAATTCAGCCCAAGCATCAGTAACGAAGAGAACGCCCGCAGCTCCGTCGAGCTGCCAAAGATACGGATCAAAAACGTCATCCAGATTCGCAGCGTGGCCTAGCCGCAGAACCACCGCTAATGCTTCGCATGGATTCGCCACACCTTCAAAGAGTGACTCATCCGTACGGTCCTGCATGGAAGTGAGGCAGCTCAAGGCAGCCTTCCCATCTAGAGAGCTCGCGGCGATCCTCGATCGAGAGTCGGTTAAGGAGGAGAAATAGTAGCCGAGTGCCTCCTCCGCTAGACCCTGATTCCCGGTCAAAAGGAGCATCGAAACAGCCACAGCAATGAGGGGTGCTTGCTCCTCGCATACGACAGTCATACATGCCGGATATGCCTTCAAGAGTTCTTCAACGCATGCAGCGAAACTCGCCACACTCTCCGGCCCTGCTGCCTCACCGTATACAATAAGCGGCAATGCGGTCCAAGCCATCAGGGCAGATATTCTTATTGGGTGGTTGAATAGATCTGCCAGTCCGCCCCCTGGATGGCGGAGCATGGCCAGCCTATCTTCGGACACAATGCTCTTTACACTCAGTTGTGCTGAACAGCATTCCGCTACCAAGTCGTCACACACATCCCGGGAAAGTTGATGGCACTCCGCCTCATGCAACCACGGCAGGAGAGCCGCAAGCAGCGCCGCACAAACTTCTGATCTAAGCATGACCTCGCTGCTTCCGACTATTCGGGAACAGGTGGCTTCGTAGTATGTCCTAGCGAGCATAGCCCTTCGACTGCCATCTGAGCCAAATGCTTTGAGGCATGCGCCAAGCGCATCAACGAAAGTCCTGGGCTCCCAAACCTCGGGAAGAGTATAGTGAATCTTCCACAAATCTGATATTTCACGCTGCGCAGGCTGATCATATGCATCGCCCGCCGTCTTCAACACCTGCCGCAGCTCGCTATTATTCAAAGAGTAGTTCGGATTGATGCAGAACTGCGGTGGACCGTAGAGGTTCAGACCCCACATTACAGGGCTCTGTCCAATCACGCTCAAGCTCTCGTGAATTCTTCTGCCAACCTCCAACAAATCCAGAGTTTGGCTATCGTCTCGAAGAAATTTCTCCCCTGTTATGTACGACACGAGTGCTTGAGTTGCAAACCCTCCTTCGGCAGTCTCCTTGGCAACCTGATTGCTCGCAGATGCAGCAAACAAAGTGATACCAGGTGTGCCGGCCTCCCCGTACAAGGTTCCCTTGAGGAGGACGTTGAGGTCTTCTATTAGGCCACCACTTTCACAGGCATCTATCACGATGTTTGTCTGAGCGGGCTTGGCTTCATTGATGTAACGAAACAAGTCCCCCAACGACAACGAAGTTACAGAGAGCGCACCAATTCGTGTATCGCGCAGACAAATGAAAAAGCTTCCGTTCGCCACCTTGCCGTGCCCGGCGAAGTAGAGGGTCAGTACGTCGAGCTTCGGGCCATCAAAAAGCAGCTCTTTCAGAGCCAACCGAACGACGTCGGTGCACGGAGAACGAAGTAGAGTTGATCGATCCACATCATAGAATGGGATTTTTGCGCTCAAAAGCGCGTTGAAAACCCTATCGGCATCCCTCTCTGCCCCCGAGAGAGGAGTTACATGATCATAGGAGTCACATCCAATTGCCAGAAGAGCTCTCATTCTCACTCTCCCCCGTAGCTCACGAAGCGTGCCTTTCGTTCAATTTCACGCTGGAGAGCGGCCTGAATCTTCCTTTCTTTTAGTTCTTCAAATTTCTTCCTGAAATCATCCGACGCTGACTCCAAGGCATGGATCATTTTAATGGCCACTTCTTTGCCCGTATGAAGAGCAGGGAGTTGTACGTTGCCAAATCTGTCGGCGCCGAATTCGATCTTGTCGATGGTCTCGTAGAATGTCTCCGCCAAGGATGCTTGCGAACTCGCTGAGACCACGTTACCTGAGGACTCACAAGTTTCGCTAAGCAGCCCATAGACACTTCCTGCGAGCTGCGCCTCCATATCTTCTGCAGCCCGACGCATAGCAGATACTAGGCTCTCAACGTTGTGATCCGCGATGTCGTCGAGGCTAGTTTGTATCTCTGTCGAGTGGACCTTGAACGAATCGTCATCCGATCTCTCGCTCGCACTCCAGAGTCTCCATCCGGCGCCGTGTCGTAAGTGGTGCACGTTCTTGCCAGATACAAACTTCTGCGTTGCCTCGTGGTGCGCTTCTGCCAACCTTTGAGTGAACGCGTCCATGAAATCCTTGGCGCCGCGCGTCATGGAAAAATAAAATCTACTCATAAGTTTGTCCGATGAGAAGTTTGCATCACTGAATGATCGCTCGCCTCAGTCTTCAAGTAGCCGAGCGCCTGGGTTTGCTGCAGCACCACCAGCTTGAAAGCACCCCAGTACGCTTGACACTGACCGGTGCTCGGTCAACTGCATGATGGCAGGCAGCGTCACGCCTTGGCGACTCGCTTCGGTTATGAACCCCGACCGCAGGCTGTGCCCGCCAAAATCCCCTTCCAGTCCGGCCAGGCGCGCCCGTCGTTGCACTATCTCACCGACCGCAGCCGGGGACAGGGCAGGACCGACGCGCTGTTTCCATAACCTTCTGAAAATCGCCCCCTCGGTGATCCTAGACGCTTCCAACCAATCCTGCAGTGCGACGGCGGCCCGATCTAGGACCGGCTTGTCCGGCGTCGATGTGGCCGTGACGCCGGCTTGCTGCGTCTTGCTGTGCTCCAGCCGGTAGATGTAGCCCTGGCCACCGATCCGACGCAGGTCGCGAAGATCGGCCGCGGCGATCTCGCTGCGCCGGCGGCCGCCACTAGCGAACCCGAAGCAGAGTAGGGCGCGATCCCGAATTCCGTCCAGGCTGTTGTCGCAGGTGGCCAACATGGCCTCCAGCTCGGCCAGGGTGATCGCAGTCTTTTTGCGTGGGCGCTCGCCGCGCTTGACCGCGGCCCGCGCGGCGCGACTGAGCACGGTGCGAATCGCCGGCTGCTCGCAGGGATTGGTGGCTTGCCTGAGCCGGTGTGCGGTGGATAGCACAGCAACGCGATGCCTCACGGTAGCCAGCGTCCAGGGCCCAAGTTTGGCTTTCAGGCCGGCCGCCACCAAGGCCTGATCGACGGCCGGAGGCAGTTCCCAGGCCAATTCGCCGTCAGCCGACCGGCGCTGTACGTGGTCGACCACGAACTGCAGCACGGTGGCTTCGGGTACCGGCAAGGCCAACTCGATGCCGTAGCGCGCCGCATGCCAGCCGGCCCAGTAGCGCAGAGCGCTGCTGTAGCTGCGGGTAGTGTTCTCGGCCGCCGCTTCGGCCAGCAACTCGCGGACCGCATCGGCGGCCTGCCGGGCCAGTTGTTCGGGCAGCACCAAGCTGCTGGTCGCCGCCAGCACAGGGACAGCAGAATTATATTTCATACTATGTAATGTATAATACGACACGGGGTCCTTACCCGCGATAATCATCACTTATCGCGAGTACGTTACCAGTAGAGCAGGGCGCCGGTACAGGAGACTTCGCATGGCCCGCGGCATCACCGAATCTGACGTTCACACCGCCGCCGACGAGCTGGTAGCCAAGGGCGAGCGTCCAACCGTTGAGCGAATCCGGGCTCACTTGGGGACCGGCTCTCCGAACACCGTCACTCGCTGGCTGGAGACGTGGTGGAACCGGCTTGGCACGCGCCTGCAGCCACGGCGTTCGGACTTTGATGACGCACCAGCTGAATTGGCGGAACTGGCTGGGCAATGGTGGGAGCTGGCGCTGAAGCACGCTAGGGAGGCGACTCTTCGAGAGTTCGCGGAGACTGAGCTGTCACTGGCTACCCAACGTGATGCACTGGATGCCAGGTCACGAGTTGTGGCTGATGAACTGAGTCAAATGCGCTCAGAGCGGGCCGCCGCTATCGCCGGCGAACGCCTTGCTAGTACGCAAGCTACAGAACTGGAGCGGCTGGTCGATCAGCTGCGCCTGCAGATCTCAGAGCTCACGGAGCAGCGGGATCTCGAGCTTCGGAGAGCCGATCGATCTGAGGCAGCAAGACAGCAACTTGATGCCCGGCTTAATGAAACGCTGGAAACGGCGAAATCTGAGCGAGAGGACTGGACCGAGTACGTCAGATCTATCGAGAATCGAACGCTCAGCGAAGTGGATCGATCTCGCCAGGAGGCGAAAGATCTCCAGACTCAACTCAACAATCAGGCTAAAGCCCAGAGGGCAATTGAGGAGCAGCTACGCAAGGAGCTGCATGCAGCCCAATCTGCAGCCATCTCGGCCGGTCAAGCTACTGATGTTCTCCGGGGCAGATGCGAGGCCCTTGAGCAGCAACTCAGCAGCCTGCGAGAACTTCCGGCGCAGCTGGAGGCAGCCTTTAAGCGGAACGCACCGAAGGAGGCGGCCCCAACGTCGCGCGCACGGCGGCAGAGCCCGAAGTCGACGTGAGCGTAACCGCCCAGGGGTTCTCGAAGAGATGCATCAATCTTCTGCAGCTTTCCGACGCATCCTGGCCGCATCGATTCTCGCCTGCACACGCGCCACCACTTGATCGTGAGGAATCGCCGGTCGTGTATCGGCAATGGCGCGCTCAATTTTTTCACGGAGCCACTGGTTGTAGCTCTCGGCCACTTCAGCTGACTCAGATTCGGAACTGCCGGAATTGGTCTTGACCATGGAAAGAGCGTACTCCAATTGTCTGATGCATAGAATCACAGCAGACCCGGCGGCAGGCTGAGGGAAGCGCCATTAGGAACAAGATCGAAGGCAGCGACAGCGGACACATACTTGCTTACTTAGGATCGTTTTCCTGAGCGCCTCAAAATTCTCAATAGAATCAACAAGGGGCACGATCCTAAGCAAAAGGACAAGAACCAAGAAAACTGACAGGAACCGACAAAAGCAATGCCAGGCCGCGCCGACCGGCGCATACTTCATTTCGCATAATGTATACAACGTGGGCGTTATCGAAGCCCCCTACGGACGCCTGAGCCTTGTGGGGCAGGGCGAAACCTACAGCCAGGCATAGCGCCATCGCTGTGGCTGCGAGCTTGCGCCATACCGCCTTTTCCTCGCGGCTGACCGCTCGCGCTTCTCCGACGATGCCCAGGACACGGGCCAGCGGGAGGCCGGTCAGGCCCGCCAAAGTTGCGCACATTACGGTATCCGGCAGCGAATAGCCTGATTTCCAGTTCGCAATCGTTCCGCGCGACACGCCGAGCTGGCGCGCAAATTCCGCGTCACTACTGACGTTCAGCGCTTTCCGCGCTGCATCGATGAGGTCTGTAACCGTCTGCATCGTTCAACCCTGTTGACACCCGTGTTCAACCCCTTTATACATTGCTCCGCGTTCAACGGCGTTGAGCGCCCCTCCACCGGCACCCCAAGGCCGGTCGGGGGGTCCCCTTGGGGCTTGGGGAGGGGTAGGGCACATGGACGCACTTGTTCTCGCCGTGCTGCTGGGGTGTATCGCAGCCGTGTCGTTGGGGTTAGCCAAATTCGTGACGTGGTGTGTTGATCGGCGTGCTTTCTCCGCTGGTCGCACTGCACGCGAAAGCCAGTTTGTTGCCCAGGCGGTCGTTGACCTTCGCCGCATGGAAATTGAAGCCACTAAGCGCGGCAACCTGCTCGCCGCTGCCGAGCTCGCTGAAGAGCAGGAGCGCGCCGCATGAGCAGATATCCGTCATTCGCCGAGCTGGCGGAGTTCGATATGGGCCTTGCGGCAGTCGCCGCCTTTGTGGCCCTGGTACTCGGGTTGGGCATCATTTCCATAGTCATTGAGCAGGCGTGGCTGGCACTTCGTCACTGGTTCAAGCGGCGGAAGGGCGATGTCCGATGAACAGTCACTTCCCCAACAGTCCGTGCTACCTGTGCGGGGGCAGCCTACAGACCCTCCGAGCATCGGATGCGACGCTGAACTGCTGCACCAGCTGCGGCACGTTGATTACCAAGCTCAGGGATACGCCGAGCTACTCCAGCGCGTTCCTTGGCAACAGTTCTGGACGCTCACGTTCAAGCTCAGCAAGACCAGTCGAACAGGTGGTATGCACGAGGAAGCGGCTGATAAAGCGTTCCGCTACTTCGTCAGCTGCCTCAACCGCAGCATCTACGGTCCGAAGTGGGCATCGCGCTGGCACGGCGGCATCCAGTGGGCGCGAGGGCAGGAGTTCCATCGCGACGGCCGCTTGCACTTCCACGCCGTTGCAGCTGCACCTACCGATGACCTCAACCGCCTCGCCAGCCGCTACGAGTGGCACGAGTGGTGGTACCGGGAATTCGGTCGTAATCGCATCGAAGCGCCGCGCAGCCAGGCAGACATTACGGGCTACGTAAGTAAGTACGTCACGAAAGGTGGTGTGGTCGATTTCTCGCGGAACTTCGGGGCATGGAACCCCCCGCCCATCGATTACACGCGCCGCCCAGAGCAAGACGCCCTGATCGCAGGCGACAGCAACACGCGATCCGACAGGCCGGGGCGACACCTGGTCACCGGGCGGACTGATGCAAGCATCGCGCAACGGGGCAACAAGCGGTCCACCACGTCTCCCTGCGGGGGGGTAGGGGGGGACTTAGCTTGACCCCACAGTACCGCCCGAAATTTGCCAACGACGAAACGACAACGCCAACCAAACAGACCAAGGAATCGAACCCATGAACGCTCCGAAGATCACGATCAATACCGCCGTCGAAACCCGCACCGTGACCACCAGCAAGGGCATGCAGAAACCGATTTACAGCCAGCGTGCAACGCTCGAAACCGAGGCCATGCGCATCCAGATCGAAGTCGAAGTCGATGGCCTGGACAAGGGCTATCCGGTTGGCGCGGTGAAGGAATGGGACCTGACCACGGACCTGGTGCCGGGCCGTTTCGGTGTCGAACTCGCTCGCCGCATGACCCTGGTTGATCCGGCAGGCGCGAAGCCGCAGCCGGCTAACAAGGCGGCCTGATCATGTCCGGCCCAGCACCTCTCTACGTGGTCGGTTGCGCTGCTGAGAACGTGCAGCAGGACGGCACGTGCTCGGTGCCGGTCTGGATGCCATACCACCAGCCAATTCTGCCTCCCCTGGATTTGGCCGATGGGACCCTCGTTGCAGGAGCGATTGTTTTGTCCTGGGCGATTGGGTTGAAGGCGCGCCTCGTATTCCGCGCTGCGCGCATAGGGGTCTACTAATGACGAGGAAACCGCAATGAAGCACATGAACACCCTGCGCCGTTTTGGCGCCTCCACCTTCACCAAGATCGGCGCTGGTGCCGGTGCCCTGGTTGCGTCGGGCGCAGCCCTGGCCTCGGGCAGCACGTCCCCCGGCGCCGCCATCGCTGCCGAGGTCTCGAAGGGCAATGCAGACATGGCAATCGTGATCGGCGCCATCGCCCTGCTGCTGGGCATCCTGGTGGTGTGGGCCTTCACCAAGCGCGCCGCCAAGGGTTGATCGGGGCGCAAGTTCACTCACGGGGGTGCGCGGAAACGCTCGCCCCCTTTTTGTTAGGGAGAAGTGTCATGGGGTACTTCGTAATCGTTGCCTTCTGCGGTGCATGCTGGATCGCGTTCGAGGGCGTGTGATGAGGTGGATTGCTCGCATCCTCGCCGTCTCTATTGCCAGGCGAGTCGCCTATGTGCTGGTTGCGTTGCTGGCCCTGTGGCTCGGTATCGGGAAAGCTGGCGCGCAGGAAAAGGACTGCCGATTCGAGAACGCAAGGTGCACCCCTGGTGAGGCGCAGTCACAGTGCAATGCAAGCGGCACCGGCGCCAACGCAAGTATTCCTGGTGGTGTGACCAGGAGGGAATGTCGGTTCGAGACTGTTGGCGCGGCCAATGAGGGGCGGATACACCTTTGGTATTGGGGGAAGAACTCCGCAGGATCAGAGGTCGGTCCGTTCATCGCCGGGCCCTGGTATTGGCGCAATACATGCGCCACCCAACCCAGCAAGACCACGCCATTCTTTCCGCCATCCGGCTCGGTTCGATGCATTGATGCCTGCGAGGTCACGTATCGACCGAATGCCGATGACACCTCTACTTACAGCCCAAACGGTAAGGTTTGCGACAAGAAGCCTGATTGCGCGGCACAAGGCAGAAACATGGTGTGGAATGCCATGCTGGGCGTTTGTCAGCCGGTGGAGCCTGAGTGTCCCCAGGGCAAGGTAAAGGTCGGCAACACATGCTCAGATGAGAAGCCCTGTCCCGATGGTATGGCTCTCGTTGCAGGCTCCTGCAAGAAGGAAGACAACGAGTGCCCGGCTGGCATGATTCGCAGCCCGCTTGGCAGCTGCATCCCCGGTGACGGCCAGTGTGCCAAGGGTGAGGTGCGCGGGCCTGATGGCACCTGCAAGAGGGATAAGGACAGTGACGGCCAGCCCGACACGGATGATCCGGAGAGCTTTTCTGGTGGTGACACTTGCACATCGCCGCCGTCCTGTAGCGGCTCGCCGATCATGTGCGGTCAGGCTCGGATTCAGTGGCGGATTGACTGCAATACCCGTCGCAATAACAACATCAGCGGCGGCCATTGCTCTCAGTCGGGCATGCCAATTTGTACGGGCGAGGAATGCAAGGCCATGGAGTACTCGCAACTACTCATGCAGTGGCGTTCCGCCTGTGCAGTGGAGAAGCTTGCCGCCAAGCAGGACACGCCCGGACAAGGTGGCAATCAAGGCGATGCGAACGGCAATGGCGTGGCCGATGTGCTGGAGGGCAGGGGAGACGTGACGCCGATTGGTGACGGTACTGCTGATGTTGCCAGCGCAAAGAAGTGGGGCATCGGGCTTTCAACGAGCAATCTCGATACGAGCAACATGTTCGGCGGTGGCGGCACGTGTCCTGAGCCTCCCGCAATCACGATCATGGGCAAGACGGTCAACTCTGCTGATTTCCCCTATTTCTGCCGCATCGCGGCGATCCTGCGCGCCTTGATCTTGATCTTTGGCGCATACACGGCAATTCGCATTCTTATGGGAGCGGCCTTCTGATGGGCATGGTTTCTGACTGGATCGTTGACGCGACAACGTCGCTTGTCGGCAAGCTGAAAGATGCTGCGGCCGGGCTGATTGGCAAGGGGCTTGCAACGTTTGGCCTGACTACGGTCACGTTCAATGCACTGTTGCCCAAACTTAAAGAGTTCGTTATGCAATTTGTCGGCGGCTTGGATGGGCCTGCGATGCAGATGCTCAACTACCTGGGCGTTGGCATTTCGTTCTCAATGATCCTTTCCGCTTTGACGGTCCGCATGGCGTGGAAGGTCTTCATCGTGCCGAAGGCTGTCGCTGATCAGCTGGGAGCGGGCTCATGATCTATTGGTATACCGGCCAGCCTGGGCACGGCAAGACGCTCCACGCCATCGAGCGCTTGCTTGAGTTCAAAGATCAGGGGCGCATCGTATACGCGTGCAACATTCGCGAGTTCGACTATGCCAAAACTGGCGTTCTAGAGATGACGCCGGAGCAGTTCCGCGACTGGCCGAACTTCCTTCCTGATGGCGCTGTCGCCCTGGTCGATGAGGCGTATGAGCATGGCATGCTCCCCAAGCGTCCAGCCGGTGCGAAGGTGCCGCATCACGTGGAGCAACTTGCCAAGCATCGACATAAGGGCCTGGACTTCATCTTCGTAAGTCAATCCCCCGACAAGCAGTGCGATCAGTTCGTACATGATCTGATTGAACGGCATGTCCATGTGCGTCGTCGCTTCGGAACGAAGTTTGTTCATCTGCGCGAGTTCGACAAGTTCGAGGCACGGGCTGAGAAGGCCACGCCCCTGACGATCAAGCGCAAGACGCTCCCCAAGCGTCCGATGGGCATGTACAAGTCCACCGAACTTGATACCACCGAGCGCAAGATTCCCTGGTACTACATCGCGCTTCCGATCTTGATTGTCGCTGCGGTGGTGATGCTGTACGTCGCGTTTGGGCGAATGGACAAGCGCATGAGCGGTGGCGACCTTCCCGCACCAGGTGGTGCCAGTGGCGTCAGCGCTCCGCGCGACGGAGCGTCAGCGACGGCGGGCGGAGCGGTGGCGGCAAAGTCGGCACAACCGCTAAAGGAATACGTCGACAGGTTCCTACCGCGTGTCCCATCCCAGCCCTGGAGCGCACCCGTATATGACGATGCGCTTAGCGTCCCCAGCGAGCCGCCGCGCGTTTTCTGCATGTCGTCGCTGGGTGGCGAGAATGGTCTCGGTGGTCACGACGAACCCAGCTGCAATTGCGTGACGGAGCAGGGCAGTCGTTACGACCTGGACGAACCGACGTGCCGTTACGTCGCCCGGCGCGGCCAGTACGAGCCCTATCTGCCTCGGCGTGAGAACAGGCTTGTGGATGGTCAGACGCAGATCAATCGCGCCATGGATCAGATCGAGCAGCGGGGGCAGGGCGTCGCTGTTGAGCGCCAACCCCGCGCCATGGGCACTTTCCCTGAATCACCTCAGCCGCAGTCAGGCACCTACCTCACCACGCAACCTGGGGAGAATCGGCTATGACCAGTGGCGGGCGTGAACTGCTCAAATGGCTCGCCCTGGTGTTGATGACCGGCGATCACATCGTGACTGTGTTCGGCCTCGGTCACGTGCCAGTCGTGTCCCAGCTCGGCCGTGTTGCGTTCCCTGTGTTCGCCCTGGTCATGGCTTACAACCTTGCGCAACCTGGCGCCGATGCGGGGAAGTCTGCTCGGCGCCTGGCACTTTGGGGCTTGGTTGCCACTCCCGCGGCTGTGGTGGCATTCGGCCAGGCGCTGCCGCTCAATGTGCTGCTGACGTTCGCCGCCGCGGCCGGCTGCATATGGGCCTTGGAATGCCGTCAGTGGGCGCTGGCTGCGTTGCTATGTATCGTGGCTCCCGTTGTCCTTGACTACGCTTGGCCCGGCGTATGGCTCGTTCTGGCGGCGTGGGCGTGGTTCAAGAATCATGGAAGGCGCACGCACTTCCTGCTGGGCTCTTGGGACTGGCGTCGCCAACGCCTCTACCTGGTGCTGCCGATCTGGGTATGGGCTTGCATGGGTCTGCTCTGCCTCTACAACGGGAACGGCTGGGCGTTGTTGGCCCTGCCTGTCATCGTCCTGGGCGAACTACCGGCACGCATTCCGCGAGCGGGCAGGGGCTTCTATGCCTACTATGTGGGCCATCTGCTTGTGCTGGGAATCTTTGCCGCCCTAGTGATGTAGCACTAGGGGGCGCAGATCACAGGGCGCCCTTTGTGCGTCACGGATTCCCAGCCGTCTGCTGTTCTGCTGATTAGACGTCCCCCCATGCATTTGGCTCCAGCCGGCCACGGAATCACTTCGTTGTCCGGTAGCTGCGTTGGTGATGTTTGGCACGCCTCGCGGTGAACCTCGTGGATAGTCACCGTCTCAACCGTTCTCGCGGCTTTGAGGTCTTCGTTGGCCTGCGCCAGGGCAGTTCGATTCGCCTGGAGCGCAAACCCCGTGCCTACTAATGCCATTGCCAGTACCGCAGACGTGATCTGCCATCCGCCCTTATCCATAGCGCCCCCAAGTTGTCCTGCCCGCATTCTAGCCGGGGTGTAGGGGCAGCGCCCCTACGAAAACGCCTCACACGCGCTCGCGACGCGTTGGCCCCGATAGCGGCAGGATTGCTGCTGGCGGCTCGGCGTCAGGGCCAGCCTTCGCCACTGCCGAACGCTCTTTGCGTCTGCTGACCACATCCCGGAGATTGACGACAGTGGCAGGATGATGGCGAATGCCGGCGTCGCGATTGCGCGCATTTCTGGAACTGTCGATCGACGGAGTTGAACGGGCAGCTTCCATCATTCGGCGCCATTCCTGCGCCTGGCAGGCAGTGAGCGACAGCCAGGCCAGATCCTCGGGCAGCAGCTCGCGGCCTTCGGGCGTAATCAGACGGTCACCCAGGAAAGAAAAACCGGCCCAAGGGCCGGTCAAGTCGATACGGTGGTGCGGGTCGAACTCAATCATGCCGCGATCTCATCCTTGGCCGGGGTCCCAGGCCGCAGGCAAGAGCCGAGCCAGAGGCCCAGCCATTGCCACGCGGAGCCGACGAAGGAGGACCAGCGCTTACCGAAGCGCCTGATACAATTTCGCATAATGTATATTATGTTCAGATCATCTTGGGGTGGCTGGCACGTCTCTTGCCGCTGCCCCGGCATCTACTCTGGCATGGAGCCTGATCGTGCGTGATCGGAAACTGACCGGCCCTTGGGCCGGTTTTTCGTTTAAGGGTGGCCGACTGGTCACACCCGAAGGCCGCGAGCTGGAGCCGCAGGATCTGGCCTGGCTGTCGCTCACTGCTGCCCAAGCGCAGGAATGGCGCCGGATGATGGAGGCCGGCCGCGCGATCGGCAAGCCACGGAAACCCTTGTCCTTCAACGCCGCCAGCGTGGTGAACCTCTCCGATGCCTTGGCACATCGCCGGGAAAAGCGGTCAACGGTGGCGATGGCTGGCCCCGACGCCGAGCCGCCCGCGGCAGTCCTACCGGTACCGGGGCCGAAACGCCGCCAGCGCGTGTGAGGCGCTTCCGTAGGGGCGCCGCCCCTACACCCCGGCTACAATGCGCGCAGGACGCCTTGGGGGCCGTATGGCACGCGAACGACCGGAGTACCTACAACCCATCCCACGCACGCGCTGGGAGTTTCCGTGGCTCGGCATGTGGGCAGTTCTGCTGCTGGGCATGGCTGGTGCCGGTATCTGGCTGCATTTGAAGACTGGTAACGCTTGGAATGCACGATTCCAGAGCCACGAGCCACCGTCAGTTGTGGCCCACCCATCCGTGACGACGCAGCCGACAACAGCGGAAAAGGACGCGTTCATCGCCGAGATCAGGGCGCGCCGAGAGCAGGCCGAGAAAGAAGCTCGCCTCGCTGAAATGCGAACTCGCCAAGCCGCTGTGCAAAGGGACATTGAGGCGAAGGAACGAAACGAGGGGCTGCGATGCATCGGCGGCGTAATATTCCGCCGCATTCCTGGAGGCTGGGAGAACGTGCCTGGCGCGCCCTGCCCCTGATCATCTACGCCTGCGGCTTCGCTCGCGCGCGAACGCCCGATCCATCCATCGGGCAATCCAGTAGTGAATGTCGAGGTATCGGCGCAGGCTCATGGCCGCAGTATAGGCGCCAGCAGGCCTATGCACGCAAGGTGGGCCACGTAGTATCCATAGAAGGCCCAACGGCCGCGCGGTACCGGCCACGTCGCATGGGATAGCCACACGGCCACGGGAATGGCCGCCAGCGCCCACAGGCTGGCATTGAACGCGCACAGCGGCGCGAACGCCGCCAAGGTCAGCAGCGGCCGCCCTGTGCGGAATCCCAACCATGCCAGCAGAACGAACCCTACCCCGGCCCACTGGTAGTCCACGAACAGCGGAAACACCGCCGCGGTGAATGCCAGGACAACCCATCTGCGCTGACATGCCGCGTAGACCGCTCCTGCGCAAAGGGCGAACGTGAGCAGAATGTTCAGCGGCAGCCAGTACCCGAACGTCAACGCGTGAACCGGCTGTGCGACCAACCCCCAAGCGCCGAGCCTACGAACGGACTTGCCCACATCTGCGCCTGGCTGAGCGAGGTTGTAGGCCATCACCAGTGCGAACAGCGGAAAGGCCACCCGCCCCGCTTCGCTGAGTCCAGGCACGTACCCGCCATAGATCACCTTGGCAACGTGATCTCCGGTCATCAGGATCACGGCCAACCACTTCAACAGTTCGCGCGCGCTACTGGTCACAGCTTGTTCGGCCCCGGCGCCGTGGTCATGTAGGAATCCGATCGGTAGGACGGCGACTCCGGAAACGTGCCCATGGAGCGCTCGACGTGCTGGGCCACACCACCGACACGCCCCATTGCCGCATCCGGCTGGGATCGACCGGAGTCATCAAATCGCTGCTTACTGCGTTCCTCTGAACGTTCGCGGTACGGGTTGTAGACAGGTCCGTTGCGTGCGAGCGTGCGGCATTCCGGCTGGCTCAGCTCATATGCTGTGCCCTGCTCCGTAAGACAACGGCAGCTGGCCTCCTGTCGCACGCCCTGCGCATCCAGCCCTTCCAGTGACGACATACACACCAACTGCGGATCGGAACGCGCCTGACGTTCATCGAACACCGGCGCAGTCCAGGGCATGGTGCTGATGCGAGGCAGATGGTCCTTGGCGTACGCAGCGGCAGTAGGCCAACGCGGCGCCTCTTCCTTGGCTCCCGCTGGACGGAACGGCGAAGGGGCCGCATCGGCTGACGCCGATTGCGTCCCCTCTTTCCCCTCGCCCCCCGTAAGGCCGGATGAAGTGAGCGACCTATAGGCCAAGTAGGCGAAAACGAGGGCAACAACAACCAGCACCGGCAGCAACATCACCTTGAATGGAATGCGCGCCTTGATCGTGTGGACCTCAGCAGACTTGTACTGGCCGAAAACCTGCGACGGCAGGAGCCGGGTCGTGCGCTGCGCCATGTCACGCTTCGCAAGTGACTTGATTTCCTCGTTCAACTCGCCCCAGCGATAGACGTCGAGCATCTTCGTACCGAAGCGACGAACCACGTGCGCGTGCGATCCGATCAGGCCGCGCACGAACGGATACAGCTGGTTCGGCTGCTGCGTGGTCCATACGAAGTCCAGGCCACGATGCCGATGCTCAGCCAGCTCAAGCACGTGACGCGGCGTCTGCTGGCGAGTTGCGTCATGCAGATGGCCGAACCACTTCCACGCCTCATCGACAAAGATCAGAGACCCATCCGGAACGATGTAATTCCCCTCAGCGTCCTTGTTGTTCCAGTGCCGCGGATCATCCAGAACAGTCGCAAGGCCAGGATCAAGCCCGTCGATGCCAGCGGCGAAAATTGGCCGGGTTGCGGCCTTCGCCTCAGCGACAAGCCGCTCCATCATCAGCGCTGTTTTGCCATTGCCGGGCTGACCGGTAAACAGTTCGATAGGCATGTCAGGTCCGCTTCGTCAGAACTGTTTTCACTGCACCCACAGCGAACTTTGCAGTCACCGCCGAGGCAATCATCGTGCAGGCCACGTCGAATTTCATGATGCCCGCATAGGCCACCACCAGTGCGCCAAATTCACCGCCGGGCGCGCCCGCTCGCATGGCCTGTTCCATCTGCTGGATCCACGGATCAACGAGGAACTCATTGGTTGCCCAGGACAAGCCGAGCCACACCATGGCCTCAGTAACCCACGGGCCCCACTTCGAACGAAAGATCCCGGCAAGGCCGGTCAGTAGTGAGCTGATAAGCCACGGCATGGTTAGGCGTCCTTAGATGCAACGATGCGGAGAGAGGCGAGCGCGGCAAGGCCCATAACGAAGTAGCCACCGAGAAAAAGCCAATTGCAGAGCGGTGCTGTATTGATCTGAATCGCATTGCCAAAAACTTCGATACTCGGAGGCTGCGGGCAGGTTCCACCCCAGCCGTATCCGCTGGTATCAGGCGTAGTGGCGGTGCCGCCACTGGGTGCCCATGCGTCAGATGCGGGGCGGTCAGGCGGCAACGTAACAGTTCCACCGGTGCCGGTGATTGCGTCACGAATCGCTTTGAGATCAGCGTTCTCGCCACCGCCATTGCCGTTGCCTTGCGCCATCTTTTCCAGTGCACAGGCTGACCGCCATTGCATCAACAGCCCGGCATACTCCATCGCATCGCACTTGTCGCCAGTGCAGATCGGCATGGAAGCGCAGGTGCCACCTGCGATATTCCGGTTCTTGCGCGTGTTGCAGTCGATGCGCCATTGAATGCGCGCCTGACCACACATGATCGGCGAACCACTGCACGACGGCGGAGCACTGCAATCATCGCCGCCGCTGAACGATTCGTCGGTTACCGGGTCCGGCTTGCCATCGTCGTCAGCGTCCTTCTTGCAAGTTCCGTCCTGGCCGCGCACCTCACCCTTTGCGCATTGGCCGTCGCCGGGCAGGCACTTGCCATCCGGCGAACGAACTTGCCCCGCAGGACACTCACTTTCCTTCTTCTTGCAGGTGCCGTCCTGCTGCTGTGCCATCCCTTCCGGGCAGGGCTCAGGCGCACACTGACCGAGCGAATTTGGGTTCTTACCGCCCTCGCATTGCGTCTTCGGCGGCTCACAGACCCTGAGGACAGGGTTCCAGTAGAAACCTGCATTGGCATTCTGTGGCTGATCGCACTGATTCTTCTCATCAACAGGGCAAACAATATCCACGGAATCCCACGTAAACGTCGAATCCGCGTTTTTCGTCCACATCCCGTAGCAACCATTCCGGCACCCGAGACTTCCGCTACGAGCTGAGCCGCCAATGCTGGACCATGGCCCAGCCCCCGTGTACTGCGACTCAGAAGAACACTTGTTGATCCAGTAGAAGTAGGCCCCCGGATTGAATGGGCCCTGCTCTGTCCCATTCCTGTCCTTGCCCCAGTACAGGACGATGAAGCGGCCATTGCTAGCACCGCCATCACGCTCGCAATTCTTGCGACTGAACGAAACAATGCTGGTATTTCCAGCGATACTGGGTTGGAAGGCCTCACACTGCGCCTGAGCTTCCGCGACCGAACAGCGTTCAGATTCATTCCGACAGTTCTTGGCCTGAGCGTGAGCGTCACCGAGACCGAGCCATGCCAGAAGCACCGCAATCAGCGCATATGCAATGCGTCTGGCAATCGCGGAAGCAAACACGCGTGCAAGCCAGTGCATTAGCTGAAGTCCACGAAGATGATCGCGCACGCCACCAGCCATGCGCACAGCCAAATCCACCCTTCCATCCCAAGCCCCCTGCCCTGTCCAGGGCGTTAGAAGACCGGGGGGAGGGAGTCGGCCCTGCCCCCCGGTTGCCGTTACATCGCGCGGCGCACCCACTTGTAGACCTTGATGCCGACCAGCACGCCCAGCACCGCGACACCGATCTGACCGATGGGACCCAAGGCCGCGTTGATGGCCGAAACCACAGCGCCCACGTCCACGCTGGTACCACCACCCGACGCGAATGCCGGCGCCGACACCAGCGCAGCGGTACCGACGACCGCCAGTGCGGCGCTCTTGCCCTTCAGGGCCTTCAACATCTTGTGCATGTGTCCTCCTAGGACTGTTCGATTTTTTTGCGAATGAGCCGGAACACGTACGCGACAGCCCACAGGAGCGCGATCTTTGCGCCGATGGCCTGTGCATCCTCAATCGGCAGTTCCGGCAGCAGTGCCGGTTGAGGAATCCAGATCACAGCCGTGCAGGTCCCCGTGGCCGTGTCCAGGTCGGCTTCGCGGCACGCAGGGATCAGCACGGCCATGGCTTACGGCTTCGCCGGTGCGGCTGCGGCCTTCGCCTGCAGCGGAACGAGGTCCACGTAACGCTTCAGGATCAGGTCCCCGTACTGGCTCAGTGCGAACGACTGGGGATCAATGTCGTACTCGCCCGGCGGGTACGGCGGGCGCGAGCCGAGGCCGACACGGAACGGCAGTTCGAAGCCGTTGCCGAAATCGAGACCGACCATCTGAGAACGGATGATCGAGTTGGTCTTGCTGTTGTGCCGTTCTTCGACGGCAGCGGACTTCACGCGGCAGATAGGCATAGTTCTTCCCTCACATAGCGATGGAGTGGTTCACCCTTGGCAATACCGCGAAACCGTCCGGGGTGACCGTCACGGAGGATGCGGCTCTCTGCGAAGTCGGCCCATGAATCGCCGAGCGCTCCGCGAAGGACGTTGAGGAAAGGCCCTACCTGTCGATGCGCCCACTCGATACCGGCTTCGACAGAGGTTTCCACTTGCTTTTGCAGCGTGCGCAGTCGCGTGCACACGCCCGTAATGAGGTTCTGCAAGGCGCTATACGAACCGCGCAGATACGCGCCCGGGTTCAACAGCACATCGAGCGGGATTTCCATGTGCTTGCCATACAAACGCACTTCTGCGCGCACCCAGCGCGATGACGGCAGGCCCTCGGCCTTGCCCTTCTCGTACACGCACAGTTCCTTGTGGCCTTTGCCGCCGACGTACAGCGTGCAGCCGGTGTTGTGGCCTTCATCGGAAATGAAGCGGTGACGGGGCGGGCAACCGCCTTCGGTGAAGCCGCCTTGCGCGGCAACCTCGCGAAGCGCATGCACGTCCAGGCGTTCGCCTTCGTAGTCGTCGTGCGCGCAGTCAACGCGGGTGATCTTCCCATCAAGCATGGACAGCTGCTTGTAGATTCGGGCGGGGTCACGAATCCACTTGCAACCCATACCAGTGAGGCTGATGCACACGGTGTGCTTCTTGCCGCCGATGCCCACGCGGCCAACAACCTCATTCTCCCGGTCGATCAACACCGCCGACTGCTCGTAGAAGTTCCAGTTCTTCTCACGAATCGCACCGGCAACCACTTCGCCACGGAAACCAAAGATGCGGAAAAGCAAGAGGTCCAGCTTCTGGCAGTTCACTTCCTCAAGGGCGGAGAGCGGGACCACAAAGGTCAGGTAGTCGATGATTGCGTCCTGCTGACCCTTTTGGCCCGTGTTACTCCCCGGGCCAATCTCCGCCGCCGCCCGCTGCCCCTTTTGACCGGGCGAAAGCGGGGAAAAGCCCCTTGCCCCGCCCTCAACGGCCATCCTGAAGCGAGCGCGATCAACGGCCATTGGAGCGCTCCTTACCGAGCTTCCACAGGCGACGAAGCCCCAGCCATGCCTGCTCGATCACGATGGAGAGCAATGCCGCTCCCAGCCAAGCGGCGATGAGCACGGCGCACGCCGCAAGACCCATATCGAACTCCGCCAGTTCGGCGAATGAGGGAAACCTGCTCATGCGGCGCGCTCCTGCTCTTCGGCATAGCGAGCAGCGGCCAGCAGATCGCCGCGCTTGGTGGCGGCAATTTCGGCCTGATAGAGCGTTTCGCGATTCGGGGTCCAGCCGGTTGCGGCCAGTTCGGCGCGTGCCTGGGCTACGAAGGCCGCTTCGTGTGCGCTGCGACGGGCGGACTCCCCACGCCGGTCGAGGCACCACGAAACGAGTTTGGCGCTGCCAATGGATACGGCCACGATGGCCGCCAGCAGCACGAAGGCAATGAACGGATCGATCATCCCTACTCCCCTACCCCAAGCCCCAAGAGAACCCGCCAGCGGCCTTGGGGTGCCGGTGGCGGGGCATCAACTACCAGTTGACGCGGGGCGATATAAACTCACAGTTGATCCCTGTGTCAACTGGTACTCCACATGCGAAGCATCGACCTACTGCTAGACAAGGCCCGCGAGAAGTGCGAACGCCCGTCGGACAGGGCTTTGGCGGAGAAATTGCGCGTGACCGCAAGCGCCGTATCGAAGTGGCGCAAGGGCGGAGTGATCACGGAAATGCACGCAACTGCGCTGGCCGCCATCGCTGGTCTGGATGGCGAGATCGTCGTGCGAGTGATGGAGGAACAGGCCGAGACCCCCGCTCAGCGTAGGGTCTGGCGCTCAGTGCTGGACAGGTTAAGCGCGGCGGCGGCAGTGCTGATGCTGGTAGTGTTCGCAGCACCAGGCGCCGCACGCGCTAAGGCCATTGATTCACAAGGCTTTTCCGGCTCCGATCAGCCGCATTCTGTATATTATGTTACAAAGAAGTCTGCCCAGACGAACCCCAAGCAGTCCAGTCCTGGCCGCATGCTACCCCCCTTCAAGTAACCCTCCCAACGCCCCCAGAACCAGGCTCCACGGCGCCAACCTTCTCCCCCAGCATGCAGGCCCGCCGGTGTAGGCTCGACGCACCACTTAAGGACGGGTTTGGCGATGCGCCTGGCTGATTTTATCGAACGGAATGCGCGGGAAATCCTGGAAGACGCGGTGGCATTCGCCGAAACGCAGGCGCCCGATACTGTCGAGTTCAGCGTAAAGCAACTTCGGAATCATCTTCCCCAGATTCTTCAGGCAGTTGTAGACGATCTCAGATCGCCGCAGACAGCCTCCCAGCAGGTCGCAAAGTCCCACGGGCTTGCACCGTTGAAGCCCGGCCCCGAGTCCGCCGCGTCCTATCATGGCCGAACCCGCGCCATCGCCGGCTTTAGCCTCAACCAGATGGTGGCCGAGTATCGAGCACTCCGGGCTTCGGTACTTCGGCGATGGGCATCCGACCAGCAGCTGATCACTCCATCGATCGATGACATCCTTCGTTTCAATGAGGCCATCGATCAGGCGGTCGCCGAATCCCTTGCTCAGTTCTCTGCCGAGGTCGAGTCCTGGAGGCAGATCTTCCTGGCAGCGCTCGGGCATGATCTCCGAGGTCCTTTGGCAGCGGTCATGTTCTCGGCGGACACTCTGGCCAGTGGACTGCAGGATCCGGCATTGTCCAGGCAGGCCGAGCGGATCCTCAATGGCAGCATGCGCATGAACAAGCTGCTCGACGACCTGCTGGCTTACAGCCGCAGCAAGCTGGGCGATGGCATGGCCATTCATCCGGTGGACTGCGATCTTGCACAATCGCTTGGCGAAGAAGTCGAATTGCTTCGCGCTTCCCTGCCCCACGTCCCCATCAAGTATGAGGCTGAAGGCGATGCCCACGGTTGCTTCGACGCCTCTTCGTTGCGCGAGGCGGTTCACAACCTCACGACCAACGCTGCAAAGTACGGCGAACACGGCACCGATGTGCGGATCAGCCTTGAGGGCCTCGTCGACCAGATCATGATCACGGTGAGCAACACCGGGGCCGAACTATCGGACGAAGCGTTCAACAGTCTGTTCGATCCCTTGCGCAGAGGCTCGCACAACGCGTCACAAGGCGAACACGCGAGCTTGGGCCTCGGCCTGTTCCTGGTGCGGGAAATCTGCCACGCGCACCGCGGCACTGTCCATGGACGATGGCGGGATGGTCGCACTTCATTCGTCATCACGCTCCCAAAGAACGCTGATTGAGGCGACCGACCCGGCGACGGCACTACAGGAACCTGTGCATCACGAAGACATCGACCAACCCCAACTGACCGTGCCGGAACGCCTTCGGTAACGTCCCGACCACATCGAACCCCAGCTTCCGGTACAGCGCCACGGCCGGGTCGTTGGTACTGACTACGTAATTGAACTGCATGGCCAGGAATCCTTCCGCCCTCGCCCGCTCCAGGCTGTGTTCCACCAGCGCCCGGCCCACACCTTGCCCTTGTTCCGGCGCATCCACCACATACGTGGCGCTGGCCACGTGCGCCCCTAGATCAGGGAAGTTCGGGCCCATCTTGTACATGCCCACCACCCGGCCCTCCAGCACAGCCACATGAGGTGCCTGGACCTGGAACCAATGCGCGCGAAACGTCTCGACGGCGAAAGAGCCGGCAAAGGGCAGCGCATCCTGCATCGCAATGGCTTCCTTGAACATGCCCCACATCACCTCGAAATCGCCTGCACGGGCGGGCCGGATCTCCATGCGTCTCCTGCAGATCTGTGGTCGTGACCAGGCCGGACACTACCAGAATCGAGCTCCGGCCCCGTAGCTGCTTCACGCGCCACCGCCATCCGCTCCGTAATAGTTGAGGAAATTCCAACCTTTTGAGCAGTAAATGCCCCCTGTTTCCGCGCGCATCCCACACCGCTTCCGACGATGGCGCGTGGCTGGCTACCTCCTGCTTGGCATCTACCTGCTGTACCTGCTGGCCGGCAACATCTTCCTCAACACCCCTCTGTTCGACCAGGTCACCAACCGCAAGCCGCAGAAGTTCGTGATGACCACCGGGCCGGCCATTACCGTGCTGCCCGGCCACGTCATTGCCTGGAACGTGCACATGCGCGGCCACGTGAACCACACCGTCTACGTGTTGCATGCAGACCGCGCCAGCGCCCGATTGGCGGTGCTGCCCCTGTTCCAGCGCGAGGTGCGGGTGCCAAGGCTGCAGGCCACCGGAGTTTCCGCCGAGATCAGCCGCGTCGAAGAGGCCATCCCTTCACCGCCGCGCAGCGACCAGGGCTGGACCTTGCGTTTCAACGCCATCCACAGCGACAGCATCCGTAGCGCACGCTTCGGCAAGCTGCTGATCATCGGCAAGGGCCAGGGTACCGTGGGGTTCCTGAAGCAGCTGCGTGGCGGCCCATCCGAACTGTTCGAATCCGAGGTTGCGTTCAGCGATGCGGACACCAGCTTTGACGGTGTGCAGCTGCTGGGCGACATGGATCTCACTGCGCGCTTCAGCTATCCGCGCCACTATCGGGACCAGGCGCCCGGCCTGGCCAAGCTGAAACTTCTGCATGCCCAGCTCGAGGTCGATGCCCGCAGCCAGGGCCTGCGGATGGACACTGATGTCGCCACGCCGAAGATTTCCAGTGCTCCGGTGCCTGGACGCCTCCAGCTGACGCTCCACATGATCGACGGTCAGCTCCAGCCCGGCGACCACGCGCTCTGGCAGGTGCCGCTCCACCTGGGCGACGGTGCCCCGGATCGCGGCCTGCTGGCCCTGCAGCTCAACGTGGCCAACGACCTGCGCCTGCAGGCACGCCTGCCCATGCGTCGCGGCTCGGGTAGCGAAGTGGATGCGGATCTGCACATCAGCGGGCGCGACATCCCGTTCCAGGCGCCTGCCCGGTTGCTGGAACGCAGCTCGGGCACCGTGCGCGGCGAATGGACATTCACCTCGCTCAACTGGATCTCTGCCCTGTTCGTGCGCAAGCCATGGCTGCAGCTGGATGGTGGCGGCACGCTGAAGGCGGACCTGCAGCTTCGCAACGGCGAGCTGATCGAAGGCAGCACCGTGGACATCCCCGCCGCCGAGGCCGTCGCCGAAGTCGCCGGCGTCCGCCTGGCGGGAACGGCCAGCGCCCATGGCGAGTTGAAGGCCGGCAGCCCCAATCAGGCACAGCTGGCCGTCCGCTTGCCGCGATTCACTGCGCGGCCAACCGATGCCAAGGACGTGCGCCTGTTCGACGGCCGTGATCTGGCCCTCGACCTGACCGGCGATGGCCGCCTGCAGGAACTGCGCAAAGGTGTCCGCGCCCAGCTGCGCTTCAAGGAAGCAACCATTCCTGATCTGACCGCCTACAACCGCTACCTTGGCTCGCCACAGGTGCGATTGCTCCGTGGCACTGGCACCCTGAGCGGTGACGCGACCCTCGACACCGACGGGCGCGTCGGCCATGGCACGGCCCGGCTGCTGGGGCGCAACGCCAGTGCCAAGGTGGCGGGGCTGGACATGGGCGGCGACGTCGACGTGAACGCAACCCTGCGCCGTGGTGACTTCAACCAGCGTCATTTCGATCTGTCCGGCACCACGGTCGAGCTGCGCAACGTGCAGGTGGCGGGCACGCAGGGCTCGACTGCATGGAAAGGCCGCGCGGTCTTCAAGCGTGGTCGTATCGATGCGCAGTCGCCGTTCCAGGTGGACGCCACCACGGATCTGGATCTCAGCGATGCACGACCGTTGCTGGCGCTGTTCGCAGAGCGCACCGACTACCCGCGCTGGACCCTGTCCCTGCTGGACTCCGGCCAGGTGCAGGCCCAGGCGACGCTGCGCTGGCGCCCTGGCCATCTGGTCATCGATGGGCTGCAGGCCGAGAACGATCGCCTGTCGGTACGCGCGCGACTGGATCTGTTCGAACAGCGCAAACGCGGTGATCTCTATCTTCGGTGGGGACTGCTGGGTGCGGGGATCGAACTGGACGGTGACCAGCGCCAATGGCATCTGGCCAAGGCACGCGAGTGGTTTGATCAACGGCCTTCGCTGCTGCCAGCGAGCCAGGGAACGGGTACCGCCAGTTCTTCGGACTGAACGCCCCAACCTGCATCCATTCGCGGCCTCTGTGCGTATGCGTTGGCATGCGCATCACGGAGCTGCACGGTATGAAGCGGAGTTCACAGGTTTCCGGATTTCTGGGATGGGTGGCGATCACCTTCGTCGTGGCCGCCCTGGGCGCGTGGGCATCCACATCGGCCGCCAGCTTCTATGCCACCCTCGCCCTTCCCACCTGGGCGCCACCGGCCAGCGTGTTTGGTCCGGTGTGGACGCTGCTCTACGCCATGATGGCGCTTGCCGCGTGGCTGGCCTGGCGCGAACGTGGCTGGCGAGGCGCACGACCGGCATTGGTGCTCTATCTGCTGCAACTGGCCGTCAACGGGCTGTGGAGCTGGCTGTTCTTCGGCTGGAGGCTGGGCGCCCTCGCCTTCGCTGACATTCTTGTGTTGATTGTGCTGGTGTGCGCAACGATCGTCGCGTTTGCGCGCATCCGCCCGGTCGCAGCGGTGCTGCTGCTTCCCTACCTTGCCTGGATCTCGTTTGCTTCGGCACTCAACTTCGCGGTCTGGCGAGCCAATCCCGGGCTGCTGTAACAACGTGACAGGATTGTCTACCGCTCAGGCCTGGGCAATGGCCTGCGGGCGCCATGACCGCAGCAGCGCCGGCTTGAATGCCTGCTGGCCGCAGCCGGTGGGGCATCGCACCACCCGCGCCGCCGTATGGCTGACCAGGCCCTGCCCTTCTTCTGCCTTGAAGACCGTCTCGCAGGACAGGCAGCGGGCGACCAGCGAGTACAGATGCAACAAGCGGCCACTGGCAGGATCCTGCAGTGCATCCACATCCAGCAGTTCAAACTGGCAGCTGTCAGGGAGCATGCGGTACGGGGTCGCGGGCACGGTCTGCAGGTTCACGGGCATGGCATCTATGGAGAGTGGAGTCATCGTAGGGCAATCGTTGTCGAGCCGGCGTGCAGTTCAGATGTACCGACTGCGAAACCCCTGCCGGCCTTTACGCCCGAGTCTGCTAGGCTGCGCGCCGATGCCTACTCCCATCTTGCCAGCACAGCCTGATCACGTTGCGCTCAGCGTCGCGTTGAAGGAACACACGCGAACGGTCCATGCTCGCCTCGACCAGCATCTATTGCACCAGCACATCTTCGCGTCGCGCCAGCGCTATCTCGGCTTCCTGCGCGTGCAGTGGCACTTCCACCACACCATTGCGCCGCTGTACCGGATGTGGGATCCGGGCACGACCCGCTTGGCGCTGATCGAAGAGGACCTTCGTGATCTGGGCGCGATCGTGCCGGTACCCCACGCGTGGCGACCGCAGCCGCATGCGTTCTCGAAGGCGGCCGCGGTGGGCTGGCGCTATGTGGCGGAGGGCTCAACGCTCGGTGCCGCCGTGCTGTTGAAGATGGCCGCGGCGTTGCAGCTTCATGCCGGCTACGGAGCGCGTCACCTGCGCCCGTCCGAACTGGGCGTGGCGGAGTGCTGGAGACGCGAGCGCGACGGATTGGATGCGCTCGTTTTAAGTGCCGACGAGCGCGCGCAGGCCTGCGTAGCCGCGACAGACGCCTTCCAGTTCGTTCGCCGGTGCGTAGATGAAGAATTCAGGTTTGAATGAAATGCCTTTCACGTACACGTGGTGGTATGCGGATGCACACTTTTGCTTCACCATCCATGGATACCGGATGTATCACTGGGCTTTCCAGCCATCCACGAATCGTGAGTCTTGCCCTTGATGCCTTCTGCTGAGTCCGCACACGACACTGCCCTGTCCGGCTGCGCGCGCGAACCGATCCACACCCCCGGCGCGATCCAGCCGTACGGCGTGCTTCTTGTCGTTGAGCCGCACTCCCTGCTGGTGCGCGAGCGCGCCATCAGCCACCCGGGGCTGCTGCAGCAGTTTGGCGAGCCATTGATGCAGCCTGTCAGCGAGGTGCTGGGCGGGGTGCTGGCCCCGTTCCAGGGGTTGTTCCAGCAGGCCATGGTCGGCAGTAGTGCCCACGTCGGTGCCGTGCATCTGGACGGCCACGGCCGGCATCAGTTGCTGGTGCACCGTTCGGCCACCGATCTGTTGGTCGAGCTGGAAGCACCGGTCCTGGGCCAGCCGGGCTCACTGGAAGAGTTGTATCCGGCCATCCGCGAACTGATGACCGGCATTGAATCGGCGGCGACGGTGGAAGACCTGTGCACGCTGGCCGCCGCGCACATGCGCCGGCTCACCGGCTTCGACCGCACCCTGGTCTATCAGTTCGATGCTGGCTGGAACGGCATGGTGGTGGCGGAGGATGGCAACGGCCTGTTGCCGTCCTACCTGGACCTGCGCTTCCCCGAATCGGACATTCCCGCGCAGGCCCGCGAACTCTACCTCCGCAACCGGGTCCGCCTGATCGCGGACAACAACTACACCCCTGCCCCGCTGATGCGGGCCGAGGACCATCGCGACGCGCCGCCCACCGACCTGAGCCTGGCGGTGCTGCGCAGCGTCTCGCCGGTGCACCTGCACTACAGCGCAACATGGGTACCGGCGCGTCGATGTCGGTGTCGCTGGTGCATGAAGGTCGCTTGTGGGGCCTGGTGTCCTGCCACACCGTGCAGCCGCGCCGCCTGCCCTACCACGTGCGCACTGCCTGCGAGTTCATGGGCCAGATCCTGTCGCTGCAGATTGCGTTGAAGGAGCGTGCGCGTGCGATCGAAGAGCGCGTTGCCCGTCGCTCGATACTGGTCAAACTACTGGGTCGCATGGCCGGCGACGAAGAATTCATGGCGGCCCTGCGCCAGGACGAAGCCAGCCTGCTGTCGCTGACTGGCGCGGCCGGCGCAGCGATCGTGCACAAGGGCGAGTGCCTGCGTGTCGGCCAGTGCCCTTCCGCCAGCGACGTGCTGGCCCTGGCGAATTGGCTGGCCACGCAGCAGGCCGGCCAGGAAACCTACTGCACCGACCACCTGGCAGCCGACTGGCCGCCTGCCGCGCACTTGGCCGACGTAGCCAGCGGCTTGCTGGCGGTGTCCATTTCGCAGTTGCATGACAGTTACCTGATGTGGTTCCGGCCGGAAGTGGTGCGCACCGTGCGATGGGGTGGCGATCCCCGCAAGGAAGCAGCACCGGGCGTGGCGCTGTCCCCGCGCAACTCGTTCGAGGCCTGGAAGGAGACCGTGCAGCAGCGCAGCCTGCCGTGGAGCGACGCTGACTGCGACGCGGCACACGAGATGCGCACGGCCATCGTCGATATCGTGTTGCGCAAGGCCGAGGAAATGGCCGAACTGAACGAGCAGCTGCTCCGCAGCAACAAGGAACTGGAAGCCTTCTCCTATTCGGTCAGCCACGACCTGCGCGCTCCGTTCCGTCACATTGTCGGCTATTCCGAGCTGCTGGGCAGCTCGGCGGGCGAGCGCCTGAACGATACCGAGCGCCGATTCCTGGACACGATCGTGGAATCGGCCAAGTCCGCCGGAACACTGGTGGATGACCTGCTCAGCTTCTCGCAGATGGGGCGCTCCACGCTGGGGCGTGTGCGGCTGGACATGAGCGCGCTGGCCGAAGATGTGCGCCGGAGCCTGGCCCTGGACTACACCGGCCGCGACGTGCAGTGGACGCTCGCACCGCTGCCGGAGGTCGAGGCCGATCCGACGATGCTGCGCCTGGTATGGCAGAACCTGCTGGCCAACGCGATCAAGTTCACCCGCGAGCGCGAACACGCGGTGATCGAGGTTGGTCACGAGCGAAACGACGACGAAGACCACTTCTTCGTGCGCGACAACGGCTGCGGCTTCGACATGCGCTACGTGGACAAGCTGTTCGGCGTGTTCCAGCGCCTGCACCACGTCGAAGAGTTCGAAGGCACCGGCATCGGCCTGGCCAATGTCCGCCGCATCATCGGCCGCCATGGCGGCCGTACCTGGGCCGAGGGCGAGCCCGGCAAGGGCGCCACGATCCATTTCACCCTACCCCGCTTCACAGGAGAACACCCATGAGGGACCTGCGGCCGATCCTCCTGGTAGAGGACAGCCCCAAGGATGCAGAGCTGACGATGGCCGCGTTGTCACGCTGCCAGTTGCTGAACGACGTCATCCATGTACGCGACGGCGCCGAGGCGCTGGATTACCTGCGCTGCGAAGGCAAGTTCGCCGGCGCCATGCACGGCGGCCCGGTGGTGGTGCTGCTGGACCTGAAGCTGCCCAAGGTCAATGGCCTTGAAGTACTGGAGCAGGTGCGTGGCGACCGGCAGCTGAGCAGCACCCCGGTGGTGATGCTGACCTCCTCGCGCGAGGAGCAGGACCTGGTTCGCAGCTACGAGCTGGGCGTGAATGCCTTCGTGGTCAAGCCGGTCGACTTCAAGGAGTTTTTCGACGCCATCCAAGGGCTGGGCATGTTCTGGGGCATCACCAACCAGCCACCGCCGCATCGGCCCAACGGCTCGGGGCAGCACAATGCGTGATGGATCGCGCCGCAGCGAGCGCCTGCGCATCCTCATGCTGGAGGACAGCGCGCTTGATGCGGAGCTGATCAGCGCCCAGCTGCAGCGTGCCGGCCTCGATTTCGAGGCTGAGCGCCTGTGGACCCGCAACGCCTTCATCGAGGCCATCGACAGCCGGCCGTTCGACGTGATCCTGGCCGATCATGTGCTGCCGGGATTCGACGGCGATGCCGCCCTCGCGCTGGCACGCGAGCGGGTTCCGCAGACCCCCTTCATCTTCGTCTCCGGCACGCTGACCGAAGAGCTGGCCGTGCAGGCGTTGACCCGCGGCGCGCGCGACTACGTTGTCAAGCAGCGCCTGCAGCGGCTGCCCGACGCGATCCGTCGTGCACGGCAGGAGGCCCATGAACGCACCCAGCTTGTGCGGGCCCAGGTTGCGCTGAACGATAGCCAGGCACAGCTGCAGCAGGTGACCGATGCGGTTCCGGCGCTGATCGCCCAGCTCGACAACGCGCATCGCTACCGGTTCGCCAACAAGGCGTTCCTGGACTGGCATGGATTCAGCCTGGCCGAGCTGCTGGGCCGGACAGCACGCGATGTCAGCGGCATTTCCGCCTTCGAACGCGCCCTGCCGAGCCTGGAACGGGTACTGCAGGGCGAACGCACCAGCTTCCAGGTCGAGCTGGTGCACCGCAGCGGCCAATCACGATTCGTGCAGATGGACTGCGTGCCTGAGCATGCGGCCGACGGCAGCGTGGCCGGCTACATCTGCCTGGGTAGCGACGTCTCGCAGCTGAAACAGGCCGAGCTGGCCCTGCGCGAGGACAACCAGCTGCTCGAGCAGCAGGTGCAGGCGCGCACAGCCGAGTTGCGCGCCAGCAAGCGGCGCCTGCAGGCGATCTTCGAATCCAGCTTCCAGCATCAGATGCTGCTGGATCTGTCCGGGCGCGTGATGGATGCCAATGACGCGTCACTGGCCGCAGTGCTGGCGGACAAGAAGGACGTGGTTGGCCAACGCTTCGGTGAATCGCTCTGGTTCGCCACAACCGATGGCATCGGCGCGCTGATCGATCGGGCCGTTGCTGCAGCCGTGCAGGGCCGTAGTTCGCTGCATTCACTGGAGCTGGAACTCCCGACCGGGCCGCGCAGCTTCGATTTTTCGTTCCGCCCGCTGCTGGATGCCGAAGGCGTGGTCACCGCCGTGGTCTCCGAGGCTGTGGAAACGACGGCGCGCCTCCAGGCCGAACATGCACTGCGCCAATCACAGAAGATCGAGGCGGTCGGCCAGCTCACCGGCGGCATCGCGCATGATTTCAACAACATCCTGACGGTCATCTCCGGCAACGTCGAGCACGCCATGCTGCTGAATGAGCGCGCGGGCGAAGCCGGGGCGATGGTCAGCCGGGCGCTGGACAACGCGCTGAAGGGTGTCGGGCGTGCCGCCAGCCTGACCCAGCGCCTGCTGGCGTTTGCCCGACGCCAGCCGCTGCACAGCCAGGCCGCCAACCTCCACGAGCGCCTGCTGGACATGCACGACATGCTGCAGCGTGCACTGGGTGAGCTGGTGCAGCTGGAGATCCGCAGCGCCGAGGACATCTGGTGCGTGGAGATCGACATCAGCCAGCTGGAGGCCTCCGTACTGAACCTGGCGGTGAATGCCCGCGATGCGATGCCGCATGGCGGCCGGCTGGTGATCGAGGTCGACAACAGTCACCTCGATCACGACTACGCCGCCCTGTTCCCGGATGCAACACCGGGCGAGTACGTGATGTTGCGGGTGCGGGACAACGGCCACGGCATGGATGCGGCGACCCTGGCCCGCGTGTTCGAACCGTTCTTCACGACCAAGCAGGTCGGCCGCGGCACCGGGCTGGGTCTGTCGATGGTGCATGGGTTCGTCAAGCAGTCCGGCGGCCACGTGCTGATCGATTCGGTGGAAGGCGGTGGCACCAGCATCACCATGATGTTTCCGCGCTCACCGCTGGCCCTGCCCTGCGAAGCACGCACCCCGCAGACCGGTCTGGCGGGTTACTCACCGCGAGAGGAAACCATTCTGGTGGCCGAGGACAACGACGATGTCCGCGCCCACACGGTGGATTCGCTGCGGCTGCTCGGCTACCGCGTGCTGGAAGCCCACGACGGCCCCTCCGCGCTGCGGCTGCTGGAACGCCCCGATACCAGGGTGAACCTGTTGTTCTCGGACGTGGTGATGCCCGGCATGTCGGGCTGGGAGCTGGTGCGTGAAGTCCGTGAACGCTGGCCGGAAGTTGCCGTGCTGTTCACCTCGGGCTATCCACGTGACCATGACCAGGCGGGCAGCCAGGGACGCGCGGTTGCGCTGCTGCCGAAGCCGTTTACTCGCAGTGACCTGGCGACCGCGGTGCGCACCGCGCTGGAGGCCGCGCCACACTGAGGTCAGGCCCCCGGATCGCGTTCGCCAGCTGCGATCCAGTTGATGTCCGCGCACTCCACCGTTGCCGGCGGATGCTCTCTGCCGGCCAGCGCGATCATCGCCTGACCGAGAGCCAGATTGCTGGTCATCAACGATGGCGTAATCGCGCCGGCCAGCTTCATCAACGGCGCGCCGCCCCAGTACAGGGGCTTCAGCAGGGCATGACGGGTGCCGGTGCCCGGGACCGGCCTGACGCCCCCCGGGCGCAGCATCACGGTACGCACCGGCAGGGCCTGCAATGCCACCTCGGTCTCGCCCTTCACCCTCAGCGGCATCAATCGACTCGTAGGGTCCGCACCGGCACCTGATACATACAGGAAGCAGCCTTGCGGGTTCACGGCAGCCCACGCGCGGGCCACGCCCAGCGTGGTGTCCAGGGTCACGCGCCGATACTCGCCCTCGGCCGTGCCGACCGGCGGTGCTCCAGCACAGTAGAAGCAGGCATCGAACCCGGCCAGTTCATAAGGCCGTGCGTCGATACGCAGGAAGTCCGGGACGATCAGTTCGCTGCCGGGCCCGCTCAGACTGCCTGGGCGTCGCACCAGCGCGGTCAGTCCGGCGACCTCCGGCGAGCGCTGGCAGGCCAGCGCCACGCCCTGCCCCACCAGGCCGGCGGCGCCGGTCAACAGAATCCGTAGTGCACCCGTCCCGGCCATCGTCACACCCGCCCTAGAGCTTCACAAACCGCTGCACCTTCCGCGCCAGCCAACCACTGAACACCAGCGGCGCATCCAGCGCCGACACGCAGATGCACGGCACCCCTGGCGCGGTCACCGGTTGATGCTCCACATCTTCATCCAGGTCCGCAACATCGCCCGGCGCGAACAGCCCCAGCGCATCGTTGTATGAACCCCGCAGAATCTGGGTCAGTTCGCTGCGGCCATGGCTGTGCATGGGAAGGCACTTGCCCGGCGCGATCTTCAGCATGATCAGCGAGGGCATCTGCTCGGCACGGATGCAATGCACACCCGGCGCCATCCAGCGCCAATGCAGTCCGCTGAGCGACGCACCGAAGTAGGGATGCAGCGAGGCCGGGAGATGATCCGGATCGGCCTCAGGCCGCTCCTTCGACACGGGGCGTACGACCCCAGCCATGGTCATCGGCGCTTCCGTGGCCAGTTGCATCAGCATCGCCTCGCGCAACTTTTCGCGCCGCGCGTCGGCGGCAGGCGGCTGCGTCTGCTCCAGCAACACCGAGCCGATAGCCTCTGCCTCGTGCAGTCGCTGACGGCAATGCGGGCACTGCTCCAGGTGGGCACCGGCCACGATGCTCAACGGCGCCGGCAGCGCGCCTGCGGCATAGCTCATGAGGGTGGATTCGTGCAGGTGGTGGTGCGGGCTCACAGCGCACCTCCCACTTTGGCCTGCAGCTGCAGGAACGCACGCCGCAGGTGTGACTTCACCGTCCCCAACGGCATGCCCAGCGCCTCGGCAATCTCGCTGTGGCTCTTGGCTTCGAAGTAGGACATCCGCACCAGCCGCGCCTGCACCGCGGGCAGCTCGTTGATGCGCTGGCGCAGCCGTGCCTGGTCTGCGAACTGCTCTGCGCTGCTGCGCTCGATCACGTCCAGTGTGGCGGCGTCCTCCACCGCTGACTGCACCTGCATCCAGCTTCGCTCGCGACGGATGCGATCGATATGCAGGTTCCGCGCAATCCGGTACAGCCACGTACTCAGCGCGCCCTGTGCCGCATCGTAGTCGGCCGCTCGCAGCCACAGGCGCAGCAGGCATTCCTGCGCCAGTTCCTCGGCAACCGCATCCGGTGCACCCAAGCCGCGCAGGTACACGCACAGCCGCGGCATGAAGTAGTCGTAGATCCGCATGAAACAGTCGCGGTCGCGCAGGCGCGCTACGCCATCCATGTCCCCGGCCCAGTTCGTCGGCTCGCTGCTCGGCTGCTGGGAACTGGACACGGTGCGTGCGGTATCGAAGTTGAGGAGAGTGCTGGCGGCGTCAGGGTACATCGGCGTTCGCGGCGGGCGGGTGAAGGTCTGTCCTCTGTACGCGCGGGGGCAGCAATTGGATGCAGCCGGAACTGCGCATCCAACCGGCCGCCCCCGCCGTATCAACTGAGCCCTCCACCTCCGGATGAAGACCATGCGCACTGCCTGGCTGCTGCTGTGCCTGCCCCATGCCGCGCTGGCGGCACCCTGGCTGCGAAGTGAGGGCGTGGCTACCTCCGCGCAGGGCGACATCCTCTACCGTGAAGTGCACTGGCGGCGAGAGGCAACGGAGGGCGCCGAGCGCTGGGTGCTGTACCAGTGCCCGGATGGCCAGCCCTTCGCCCGCAAGCATCTGCCCGCCAGTGCCCGCCCGCAGGCACGGGGTTACTCGCTGGAAGACCGCCGCAGCGGCCAGACCGCTGTAGTCGATGCCACTGGCGACTCGGTATCGATTGCCTGGAAGGAGGATGCCGCCAGCGAGCTGCGGCGTCGCCAGCTTGAACTGCCGCCGGACGCGGTGATCGATGCAGGGTTCGACGCCGCGGTGCGCGCGCACTGGTCGGCGCTGCTGCGCGGCGAACGCATCAGCCTGCCCTTCCTGGTGCCGGGACGGCAGCGCTATTTCCCGGTGCAGGTGCGGCGCATCGGTCCGGTACGTTGGCAGGGTATCGATGGCCAATCGATCGACGTCAGTCTGGACACCTGGTACGGCGGCGTCGCGCCCCGCCTGTCACTGCTCTATGCCAACGCGGACCGTCGCTTGCTGGAGTTCCGAGGCACCAGCAACCTGCGTGATGCCCGCGGCAGCTACCCGCCGGTGACGGTGCGCTTCAGCTCGCCAGCTGCCGAGCGACCGGCAAGCGACTGGCAGCGGGTATGGACGCAGCCCTTGGTTGACCGCTGCACCGTGACGCCCGGGTGAAGGCTAAATTTTCCGTGTCGCGCCGCATCCACTGCACGCTCTGCTGCGTACAGATAGCCAAGACACCCGCCGAGATCCGCCATGGCCTCTGTAGCGCCCCTCCCCCGTCGACGCTGGCGCCTGCTGCGTACGTTCCAGAGCTGGTTCGATACCGGCAATGGCGTAGTGGCCACCGGTGAACGGCCCGGCCGCATCGACTGGCTGCGCGCGGTACCCTTCGCATTGATGCACCTGGCGTGCATCGCGGTGATCTGGGTAGGTGTGTCGTGGACGGCGGTCGCCGTGGCCATGGCGCTTTATGCGGTGCGCATGTTCGCCATCACCGCGTTCTATCACCGCTACTTCTCGCACCGCACCTTCCAGGCGTCACGAACGGTGCAGTTCGTGTTCGCTGTCATCGGCGCTTCCAGCGTGCAGCGCGGTCCGCTGTGGTGGGCTGCCCATCATCGCCACCACCATCGTCACGCCGACCAGCCATTGGATCCGCACTCGCCTCGCGAAGGCGGCTTCTGGCGCAGCCACATGGGCTGGTTCCTGACCCGCGAAGCCTTCACCACGGATCTGTCGCGGGTACCCGACCTGGCGCGCTTCCCCGAGCTGCGCTGGCTCGACCGCTTCGATACCGCAGTGCCGGTCGTGCTGGCCGCAGCGCTGTACGCACTGGGCGCCGCCCTGGAGCGCTGGGCGCCTGGCCTGCACACCTCGGGACCGCAGTTGCTGGTCTGGGGCTTCTTCATTTCCACCATCGTGCTGTTCCATGCCACCGTCACGATCAACTCGCTGGCGCATCGTTTCGGTCGCCGCCGCTTCGAGACCCGCGACGACAGCCGCAACAATCTGTGGCTGGCGCTGCTCACCTTCGGCGAAGGCTGGCACAACAACCATCATTTCTTCCCCGGCACCGTTCGCCAGGGATTCCGCTGGTGGGAAGTGGACCTGACCTGGTACGGACTGCGCGCGATGTCGATGTTGGGCCTGATCAAAGGGCTCAAGCCCATCCCCGAGTGGGTTCTGGCCAAGGCGAGGTACTGACGTGCGTATCGCGATCATCGGCTCGGGTATCGCGGGGCTGGCCAGTGCCTGGTGGCTGGATGGCCAGCACGACGTCACGCTGTTCGAGGCTAACGACTACCTTGGCGGCCACACCCACACCCACGACGTGCAGGTCGATGGCGCACGCCTGGCGGTGGATACCGGTTTCATTGTGTTCAACCCCCAGCACTATCCGCTGCTGACGGCGCTGTTCGACGAGCTGGGTGTAGCCTCGCAACCGACCACGATGAGCTTCTCCATGCACAGTGAGCGCAGCGGCGTGGAGTACAACGCCACCTCGCTGGATGGGCTGTTCTGCCAGCGCCGCAACCTGGTATCGCCGCGTTTCTGGGGCATGCTGGCCGACCTTCGCCGCTTCTATCGTGACGCGCCGTTGCTGCTGGCCGAAGAAGACGGCCCCACGCTGGGCGAGTACCTGCGCAGCCAGCGCTATGGCCAGGCGTTCATCGACGAGCACCTGCTGCCGATGGCCTCGGCACTGTGGTCCTCACCGGCGGTCACCGTGCAGGACTTCCCGGCGCGCTACCTGGCCCAGTTCATGGCCAATCACCAGATGCTGCAGATGACCGGCCGCCCGAGCTGGCGGGTAGTCAGCGGCGGATCGGCGCGCTACGTGGATGCGCTGCGTCGCCGCTGGCGCGTGCATGAGCGGCTGCAATGCCCCGTCAGCACCGTCGAACGCATGCCCTGGGGCGCACGCGTGCACAGCGCTGCTGGCGTGGAGGCCTTCGACGAAGTGATCCTGGCCTGCCACAGCGACCAGGCGCTGGCCCTGCTGGCCGATGCCGACGCTGGCGAGCGTGAGGTGCTGGGCGCCATCCGCTATCAGTCCAACGAGGCGGTGCTGCATACCGATGCCTCGTTGCTGCCGCGCAACCGCAAGGCCTGGGCAGCGTGGAACGCGCACGTGCCGCAGGATCGCGCCGCGCCCTGCACCGTCAGCTACTGCATGAATCTGCTGCAGGGCCTGCCCGGCGACACCCCCCTGGTAGTGACGCTTAACCGCAGCGAGGCAATCGACCCCACCAAGGTGCTGCGAACCCTGCATTACGCGCACCCGGTACACGACCACGCCGCAGTGCGGGCGCAGCAGCGCTGGGCGGAACTGCAGGGCCGTCGCCACACCTGGTTTGCAGGCGCCTATTGGGGTTGGGGCTTCCACGAGGATGGTATCCGCAGTGCCCGACGCGTGGTCGACGCCCTGCAGGCCTGCGCGCCACACCAGCGGGCACAGGCTCCGGGCGAGGTGGCGGCATGAGCGCCAGTGCGCTCTATTTCGGGCAGGTGATGCATCGCCGGCATCATCCGCATCCGCATGCGTTCCGTTACCCGGTTGCACAACTGCTCCTCGACCTGGATGAACTGGAGACCGTGTTTGTCGGGCGCTGGCTGTGGTCGGTCAATCGCCGCAATCTGGCCGAATTCCGCCGCAGCGACTACTTCGGCGACCCCGCCCGGCCACTGGCCGATGCGGTGCGCGACCACGCTGCGGGCACGCTCGGCTACCGGCCGACCGGCCCGGTGCGCCTGCTCACCCATCTCCGCTTCGCCGGGCATGTCTTCAACCCGGTCAGCTTCTACTACTGCTACCAGGCCGACGGCCGCACGCTGGACTGCATCGTAGCCGAGATCACCAACACGCCCTGGAAGGAACGACACACCTATGTGCTGCCGGTCGCTACCGCCACGCACGAAGGCAGTTCACTGCGTTGGCAGTTCGACAAGTGCTTCCATGTCTCGCCGTTCATGCCGATGGACTGCCGCTACGACTGGCGGTTCAACCGCCCGGACCAGGACCTGCGCGTGCACATGCAGGTCTGGCGCGACGGCGTGCGCCAGTTCGATGCCACCCAGGCCATGCAGCGACGTGCCCTGGATGGTCGCGGACTGGCCCGGGTTTTGGCCTGCTATCCCCTGATGACCACCCAGGTGGTGGCCGCCATCCACTGGCACGCACTGCGGCTATGGCTGAAGCGCAACCCCGTACACGACCACCCCACCCTTGCCGGGAAACCGCGATGAACTCGATGACACCTTCGGTGGCCCTGCCGCGCCCCGGTGCGCTGGACGCCTTCCTGCGCCGCCGCCTGCTGGCGCAGCTTGCCCCCCTGCGCGACGGCCGCCTATGCGTGCGCGATGCACTCGGCGAAGTCTGGCTGGGCGACGCCCGTGGCGAACTGCATGTCACTGTCACCATCAATGACCCCGCGTTCTATCGCAAGGTTGCTGCCCAAGGCAGTGTGGGCGCAGGTGAAAGCTATATCCAGGGCGAGTGGCACTGCGATGATCTGGTCGCCCTGATACAACTGCTGGTACGCAACCGCGAGCTGCTGGACGGCATGGAGCAGGGCCCGGCCCGTGTGGCTGGCTGGCTGCTGCGCGGATGGAACCGGCTGCACCGCAACAGCCGTGAGGGCAGCCGGCGCAACATCGCCGCCCACTACGACCTGGGCAACGATTTCTTCGCCCTGTTCCTGTCGCCTGACCTGATGTATTCGTCGGCGCTGTTCACCAGCGAATCCGAATCGCTGGAGTCCGCCTCGCGCCGCAAGCTGGACCGCATCTGTCAGCAGCTGCAACTCAAGCCCGGCGATCGCGTAGTGGAAATCGGTACCGGCTGGGGTGGCTTCGCGGAGCACGCGGCGCGGCACTACGGCTGCCATGTCACCACCACCACCATCTCTGCCGAGCAGCATGCGCTGGCCACCGAGCGCGTGCGGGACGCAGGACTGCAGGACCAGGTCACGTTGTTGATGCAGGACTACCGCGACCTGCAGGGCCAGTTCGACAAGCTGGTATCGATCGAGATGATCGAAGCGATCGGCGCCGAATACCTGGACACCTACATGGCCACGCTGCAGCGACTGCTGAAGCCCGATGGTGTTGCCCTGCTGCAGGCCATCACCATCGAGGATCATCGCTACGAGCAGGCCCGGCGCAGCGTCGACTACATCAAACGCTATGTATTCCCGGGCAGCTTCATTCCGTCGATCAACGCGATCATGGCCGCCAAGACCCGATCCAGCGACCTGCAGCTGATCGCGCAGCAGGACTTCGGACACTCCTATGCACTGACGCTGCGCGCCTGGCGCCAGCGCTTCCTGGCGCAGCTGCCTACGGTACAGGCGCAGGGCTTCGACGCCCGCTTCTGCCGGATGTGGGAGTTCTACCTGGCCTACTGCGAGGGTGGGTTCCTCGAGCGTTCGATCGGCGTATCGCATCTGGTTCTCGCACGTCCCGGCCATCGGCCCGCCGTCCCGCCCGGCCAGGCCACCTGAGATGCGCCGGCCATGGGGCAATCTGCTTGGCAACCAGCTGGTCTGGCTCTGTGCCGTAGCCGGTGTCGGGCACGGCCTGCAATGGCCGGCGCTGCTGGCAGCGTTGCTTTACATCGGCAGCCAGCTGCTGACCTCGCCGCAGGTGCGGCTGGACGTCCGGCTGATGATGCTGGCGCTGGCCTGCGCATGGCTGGTCGACGCCAGTGCCGCCGCCAGCGGCACGGTGCGCTACGCGGCAGCCCCGTTGGGTTGGGTGCCGCCGCCCTGGATCATGGCGTTGTGGGCGGCGTTCGCGATGACGCTGACCAGGTCGATGCGTTTCCTGCAGCGGCACCTCGCCCTGCCGGCCCTGTTCGGCCTGCTGCTGGCACCGCTGGCCTATCTCTCCGCAGCGCGGGGATTCGACGCGGTCCGGTTCACAGCGCCGCTGTGGCAGGGGCCGTTGGTGCTGGGTGTGGGCTGGAGCATCGCGCTTTCACTGCTGTGCCAGGTCGCCCGTCGTGGCTCGCGCATCACCCCTCCGCCTTTGGCCGGAGCACCATCATGATCAATCTGTTGTGGGTCCTGTTGTATGCCGTGTTGGTGATGAGCTGGGGCTGGGCCTGGCAGCGCCGCCGCCACAACATCGGCGTGGTCGATGTGCTCTGGGCCAAGGGCGTGGGCGCCTCCGCCCTGCTGCTGGCGCTGCTCGGCGATGGCGCGATGGTGCCACGGGTTGCGCTGGGCATACTCGGCGGCCTGTGGGGTAGCCGACTGGCCCTGCATCTGTGGCACCGGGTTCGCAGCGAACCGGAGGACGGGCGCTATCGTTATCTGCGCGAATACTGGCAGGGCCACCAGGGCAAGATCTTCGGTTTCTTCATGGCGCAGGCGCTGCTGATCGTCCTGTTCGCCCTGCCCTTCGTCGCGGTGGCTGCCAATCCCCGGGCCGACCTGATCCTGTGGGTGGTGGCTGCAGCGCTGGTCTGGCTGCTGAGCGTCGGCGGCGAAAGCCTGGCCGACCATCAGTTGGCCCGCTTCCGCGCCGATCCGGCGAACAAGGGCCGCACCTGCCGCGAGGGGCTGTGGCGTTATTCCCGCCATCCCAACTACTTCTTCGAGTGGCTGCACTGGCTCAGCTACGTCCTGCTCGCGGTCGGCTCACCACTGTGGTGGCTGGCCTGGGCCGGACCGCTGCTGATGTACGTGTTCCTGCGCTACCTCAGCGGCATTCCATTCACCGAGAAGCAGGCGCTGCGCAGCCGTGGCGATGACTACCGCGACTACCAGCGCAGCACGCCGATGTTCTTTCCCTGGTTTCCCCGTTCTTCCAAGGAGCATTCCGCATGAGCGCGATCCCGTCACTGAATCCAGCCGAAGATGCGGAAACCGGGCTGATCGCCTGGGCCGAACGCGGGCTGGTCCCCGATGCGGCGCTGCGCGCGGGTATCCGCCGCTTGTGCGCGCAACGCCTGCATGAGGAAAGCGAAGGTGGCATCGAAGGCCAATCCGCACGCTTCAGCCAGCGCATCGCCGAGCTGGCCGACAGTCCACTCGCGCTGCATACCGACGCGGCCAATCGCCAGCACTATGAAGTTCCTGCGGCATTCTTCCAGACCTGCCTGGGCAAGCGGCTGAAGTACAGCAGCTGCTACTACCCCACCGGGCGCGAAACGCTGGACCAGGCGGAGGACGCCATGCTGGAACTGTACGGCCAGCGCGCCGGACTGGCCGATGGCCAGCAGATTCTTGAGCTGGGCTGCGGCTGGGGCTCACTGACCCTGTGGATGGCCGAACGCTATCCGCAGGCGCGTATCACCGCTGTGTCCAACTCGCACAGCCAACGCCAGCACATCATGGCGCAGTGCCAGGCGCGCGGCCTGGGCAACGTCGAGGTGCTGACGTGTGACGTCAACCAACTCGACCTGCCGACAGCGCGGTTCGACCGCTGTGTCTCAGTGGAGATGTTCGAGCACGTGCGCAACTACGAACGCCTGCTGGCCGGCATCGCACGGTGGTTGAAACCGGATGGCGCACTGTTCGTGCACATCTTCGCCCATCGCACGGTGATGTATCCGTTCGAGACAGACGGTGGTGACAATTGGATGGGCCGCCACTTTTTCACCGGCGGATTGATGCCTGCGGCCGACACGCTGCTGCATTTCCAGCGCGACCTGCGCCTGGACCAGCGCTGGTTACTGGACGGCACCCACTACCAGCGCACGGCCGACCACTGGCTGGCCAACCAGGATGCAGCCCGCGAGCAGGTGATGCCGGTATTGATCGCCACCTACGGCCAGGCTGCAGCGAAGATCTGGTGGCAGCGCTGGCGGATGTTCTGGATGGCATGCGCCGAGCTGTTCGGCTACGACGACGGCCAGCAGTGGCTGGTGGCCCACTATCTGTTCCGCCCCCGCTGAGGTCCCCCATGCGCATGTTTTCGCTGCTTCCCCTGATCGCGGTCGGCCTGTTCGGTTCCGGCTGCAGTTCCAGCGATACCCGCCCGCTGCCGCGTCCGCCGTCGGTGGATGTGCCGCGTTTCATGGGCGACTGGTACGTGATCGCGCATATCCCATCGCGCCCTGAACGCGAGGCCTTCGACGCCGTGGAGAGCTATGCACTGCGCCCCGATGGACGCATCCAGACCACCTTCACCTACCGCAAAGGCAGCTTCGATGCACCACAGAAGTCGATGCATCCCATCGGCCGTGTCGAGAAGGAAGGCAATGGTGCGGTCTGGGGCATGCAGTTCATCTGGCCGATCCAGGCTGAGTACGTGATCGCCTGGCTCGACGAAAGCTACCGCCAGACCATCGTGGCGCGAAGCAAGCGCGATTACGTCTGGTACATGGCCCGCACCCCGCAGGTGTCGGACAGTGACTACCAGCAGGCGGTGCAGCGCATTGCCGCGATGGGCTATGACACCCGCAAGCTGCGACGCGTGCCGCAGTCGGTGCGATGATGCACTCGCCAGAAGCCCGCGAATGCAGGGACACTGCGCGCCGGCCAGACGGCGCGCACCCACGATGCCGGGTGCGTCCGCAGAGCGTCCTGAGCAACGGAAATCAGGCAGACCGGATGGCCTGCACGGGCATGATCGACGATGCCCTCAATGCAGGTGCAAGCACCGCCACCTGCCCCAGCAGCCACAACGCCAGCGCACTGACCGGCAGGTACGCCAAGGGGAGCCGTGGCAGTTCGTAGAACCGCATCAGACCAAGGTTGAATGCATAGGCGAGCAGCGCACCAGCGACGACACCCAGGCTCACGACCAGGAAGTTCTCCAGCTGGAAGTAACGCAGGATGTCGCGGCGGGTTGCACCCAGCGCACGGCGGATCCCGATCTGCCTGCGCCGCTGCTCTACCCAGTAGCTGGCAAGGCCGACAATGCCCAGCGCGGTGGCCCCCAGCAGCGCGACGATCACGCCCGCCAACAGGGCCATCATCAACCGTCCCCCGTGAAAATAGCCCGCGCGCAGCTCGGCGACGGTGCGGCTGGCGGCCTGGTCGAACACCACGTCGGGGGCCACTGCCGCCACCGCCCGCTGTGCGTCGGCCATCACCCGGGGCAGCGCTCCGGGCGCGGCCCGCACCAGGTAGCGCCCCGCCAACTGCGGACCCGGCTTGGCCGGCATCAGCACGGACCAGTCGTTACCCAGCGCCTCCCCTCCACCGGGTTGTGATACGGCCAGGTGCTCGACCACGCCGATGACGGTGAAACGGCTGTCCATCGACCACAGGCTGTGTCCGACTGCCGGCTCACCGGGCCAGTAGCGCTCCGCCAGCTGCCGGGTTACCAGGATCGGCGCATTGGCGGGCACGTACTGCCCGATCGGCGCGTACTCGGCGGCATCCGGCAAGCGCCCGGCCAACAGCTTCAGATCCAGCGCCTGGATCGCTGCCGCGTCACCCAGGTAGAAGTCGAGGACCCCACCGAAGACCTTGCCGCTCTCATCGGTATGAACGCCTGCGCGAACGCCCGGTTCACCGAACGGAACGGCGCTGATGATGCCGACCGACGTTACGCCCGGAATCGCGTGCAGCGCGCCGGTCACACGGGCATTCAGATCGGCGGCCTGCGCGGCGTCGAATCCGGAGAGCTGCACGATGCCCAGTGACGACTCGGCGATGCCACTGTCCAGGCTCAGTGCACGCCCCTTCTGCGTGAGCATGAAGATGGCATTGCACAGCACGGCGCAGGCCAGCGCGATCTCCATTGCGATCAACAGGGTGGCCAGCCGGTGCTTGCGCAGCGCTGCGATGATCAGTCCGGTTTGCATGATCGTTTCCTTTACAGCAGCTTGAGCTGCGCCACAGGCTGGATCGAACTGGCGCGATAGGCGGGAATCGCGCCTGCCACCAGGCTGGCCAACAAGGAAAGGCCAAAGAGGGTCATGAACATGGCCAGGTCCAGATGCATCAGGTCCGCGTAGGCAACCGGCTGGACACGGATCACCCACAGGCCCAGCAGGGTCAGCAGCAGCCCGCCCACCCCTCCGGCGACACCGATCAGCCCCGCTTCCAGCATGCATTGTGTGAACACCGCACGCCGGCTGGCACCCAGCGCGCGCCGCAGGCCGATTTCCCCACCGTGGCGCAGGAAGCGCGCCAGCAGCAGCCCGACGACATTGGCCAGGCAGACCACCAGGAACGCAAAGGACAGCACCGTCTGCACCTTCACGTCACTTGGCACCACCTGGTTGAAGTCCAGCCACTCCATCAACGAACGGAGCCGGGTGTTGTCCGCGTGCCGGATGCGCCCCAGACGCTGTTGTTCGCCCGCGTAGTTGGACAGGTAGTGACGATAGCTGGCCACCTTCTCCGGGCTGCCGAGCTCCACCCAGACCGCGACCGCCACGCAGGGCGAGTTCTGCAGTACCCCAGGGGTCTCGGGCATCGCCCAGCAGGTGAAGGGCTGGAAGTCGCCCTCGTTGATATCCAGGCTGGTCGACATCGGCAGATAGATGTCATCGGCCGCGGCGTAGAAGCTTGAGGTCTCCCCCCCCCGAGAACCGCCCGCCCCTGATCTTGTAGAACAAGGGAGAGGGCCGCCAGTGATCCAGCACGCCGATGACCTGCACATGGGTGTCCTTGACCCGAAGGGTCTGTCCGACACTGTCGCGCCCCCCGAACAGGCGCTGGTTCAACCGGGCCGAGATGACCGCGACGCGGCCGCGACGCTGGTCATCCTCGGCCGTCCAGGCGCGGCCATACTGAAAGGGCACCTCGAACATGGGGAAGAAGTCCGCCGTGGTCGAGATCGAAGATCCCATCAGCGGCGCCATCCCGGCCAGATCCGAACGGAGCTTCAGCGGATTGACCACCACCATGGTCTGGCGGTCCGCCTGGCCGGATGACCAGAGATCATGCGCGGTCCGGTAGTCGAGCACGTCGTGCGGCTCGCGGCCTTTCGATCCGGGATCGACATCCACCTGCGGATAGAAGATCCGATCGCTGCGGCCGGGCAGCGGATCTCCGGAAAGCAGGTGGGTGACGGTCAGCGTGGTCATGCTGGCGCCGATTCCCACGGCAACCGCCAGCACCATCAATGCGGTCATGATCGTATTGCGCCTGGCGTTGTGCAGCGCCAGCTTCAGGTAATAGCCCATCATGGAAGGTGCCTCCCCCTGCGTTCGCCATGCTCCATGCAGATACGATGCAGGGGGTTGCCAGAAAGGTTTAAACGGATGAGGCGGACGATGAGCGAACACCCCGGAAAGACAGACGCGCAGGCATGGGACGGCCTTGCGATTCGCCCCTTGCACCCCGCTGACCTGGATCTGATCTGTGCCCATCGCGAGGCGATGTTCCGCGAGAGTGGCCGCCCAGCGGACGTACTGGAGCAGATGGCCGATGACGCGTTCGCCGAACGGAAGGTGAGCTACACAATCCTGCATGCCACTGCCCAGGCGACTCCGCTGTATGCCGGGTTGGGCTGGGTGGCAACCAGCGAGATGGCGCGTGCACTGCACGGAAATGGCAACTGTCCATGAGGTGCGCCGCCCGACATGACGCGTCACGCTGATACGTCCGACTTCCATGCGGAAGCCATCGGCTCGCATGGAACATGCGCCTCACCACGCAAGTACATTTCGTGGTGAGACAACGCATCCTTGTTTGCCCGCTCATCCAGAAGCAGGGCGCCTACCTGCTGCCCGCGAATCGCTTGATGCCGGCCTGGCGATCCATCAGTTCAATCAATCGGTGCGAATCGATGGTCACAATCCATCGATTCTTAGGAATAATCGCAAAATACCTGCAGATTCGATGATCAGCAGGGCGCCAGCGCCAGAATGATCGCCACGCCCCCGGGCGCCGATCACCTCCCTGCGCATGAAAGGACATCCCGCACCGCGCCGACTGCGCCTTGCGCTCCTGGACGACCATGAAATCGTCCGTCGTGGCACTGCCCTGCACCTGTCACAGGACGCCCGCTTCAGGATCATCGCCAGCCATGGGCACAGCGATGCCTTCATCCAGACGCTGCAACAGACGCGGGTGGATGTCGCCGTCATCGATCTGACGCTGGCGCGTGGCGACCGCAGCAGCACAGAACTGATCCCCCTGCTGCGCGCTGCATTCCCGGAGACACCGCTGCTCGCCTTCGCCACCCTCTCCCCCTGCACTCGTCTCCACCACCTGCTCATGGCAGGCATCAGTGGCGTCGTCAGCAAAACCGAGCCCCTTCCCATGCTGTCCGAAGCAATCATTCGTGTTTCACAGGGGCTGGAGCGGCTGCCACCCGACTACTCCGTTCCGGCGGACTACGCTGAGCTCAGCCGCAACGAGCGTGAGGTACTGGACCTGCTGCTGACGGGCCTGACCGTCTCCGAGATCGCGCGGCACCGCCACCGCAGCGTCAAGACCGTCAGCACGCAGAAGGTCGCCGTCCTACGCAAGCTCGGGCTGCGCAACGATGCCGAAATCTACGCCATGCGGCGCTCGCAGGACGCCCCGTGAAGCGGCGCGATCCTCCCCGCCGGCTTGCCCCCTTCCTCCTGCTGCTGGCACTGCTTCTGCTGCCGGCCGCTTCGGCCGAGGACGCGCAGTCGCATCGGTGGCCGCCCGGTCGCGAAGTCCGCGTCGCCACCGCTCCGTCGCTGCGTCCATTGCCAGCAGGCCTGGCGGATACGGCATCGTTGCCCACCCTCGCGCACGGCTACGCTGATCTCGTGGCACGACACTCCGGATTGCAGTTCAAGGAGCACCCCTACCCCAGTACCGACGCATCACTGCACGCCGTATGCCGTGGCGACGCCGACCTCGTGCTGGTGGTCGGGGCGGCCGGGCATCCGCGGCCGCCCTGCAACCACCTGGCGTCCTCTGCCCCCTTCCGCGGCGGCCGGACCCTGCTGGCCGGGCGCACGGATGACCGATTGCCACACGACATCACACAACTGCACGGCCGCACACTGGCGGTGGTCAACGGCGGGCCGTATGCCGAATGGCTGGCCGCCCATCACCCGCGGGTCCCGCTGCTGCACCTGCCTGATCGCCATGCCACCCTGTCCGCCGTGGAGGCCGGCATGGCCGATGTTGCGATCGGAGTGGAAACCACACTGCAACCGATGATCCGGCAACACTTCGCCAGCACGTTGCAGGTGCAGCCGTTCCAGATGGGATTCTCCACCGACATGCGCCTGCTGGTCCGCCGGGAGGACCAGCAATTGCTGGCGCGCATCGACCAGGCCCTGCACGACATCACACTGGAAGAGCATGCCGGCCTGCTGCAGCTATGGGCATTGCAGATACTTCCGGCCCAGGCCGATGAGGTGATCGGCTGGATGCGCATGCCGCCCCAGGCCTGGCTGTTGGCCGCGCTTGCCCTGCTGGCCGGACTTCCCGTGCTCTGGCTTTCGCGGCACCCGCAGCGGGACCGTGACCCGCGCAAGCAGGCGCGCGCAGCGGGTGTGATCAGCCACGAGATACGCAATTCGGCCCAGGTCGTGCTCGCCTCGATCGATCTACTCGGTCAATCGCCCACGCCCACGCACCAGCGCGAACTACTTGCCGCCGCCAAGGCGGCTGGCCATGCGTTGCGCGGCATGTTGAATCGCTCGTTGGAATTCGCGCGTCTGGCCGAGGGCGGATTCATACCGCTCGCACAGCCCTGCGATGTGCTTCTGCTCTGCCGGCAGTCGCTGGACGCCATCCGCCCACAGGCGCTGCTGAAGGGGCTGGAGCTGCGCTTCGAAGCCATCCCAGAGCGAGCACCCGCGGTCATCCTCGATCCCGAAGGCCTGCGGCAGATTGTCGACAACCTGCTGGCCAACGCGGTGAAGTTCACCGATATCGGCGGGATTGATCTGCGCGTACAGCTGCGGCCCGCTATCGATCCGCAGGAACTGCTGATCGATGTGATCGACAGCGGCATCGGCATCGATGCCAGGCAGGCTGCACGCTTGTTCCAGCCGTTCCAGCAGGGCAAGGATGGGCAGGCGCGCGGCGGCAGCGGCTTGGGCCTCGCTATCGCCCGGGAACTGGCGCACGCCATGCGTGGCACACTGGCCCTGCACAGCGTGCCCGGTCGCGGCAGCCGGTTTACCCTGCGATTGCCGGCACGGATCGCGAAGACCGGCGTGCCGCCAGCGGAGCGGCCCCCCTTCGGTCTGCCACTTTCCGGTCTGGAATTGTTGCTGGTCGAAGATCACGCAATGAACCGCCAGATCATCGCCGAGCAACTGCGTCGCCTCGGGGCCGGCGTGCATGCCTTGGCCGACGCTGCCGATGCGCTGGCCGAGCAGGCCCGGTACCCACGACGGATCGTGCTGGTGGACATCGGCCTGCAGGGTATGGATGGCTACACGCTGGCCCGGCAGCTGCGCAGACAGCCCGGCGCGTCGCCGCGACTGATTGCGCTGTCTGCCCGGACAGGCCGCAGGCATCGGGCCCGCTGCCGCGATGCAGGTTTCCATGCGGTCCTGGCCAAGCCCTTGCAGATCGGGCAGCTGCTGCAGGCACTCGAGCTGCCGCTAGCGGCCGGGGGAACGACTCTGGACACCGTGGCGCCACTGGATCAGGCGTATCTGGACGACATCAACGGCGAGCTGCTGAGCATCGCGCGGGCCACCGAAGAATGCGATGCGACGGCATTGCGCCATCATGCACACCGCCTGCAGGGCACGCTGCAGTTCTGCGGTGCAACCGGTCAGGTCGGAATCGCGGCCGATCTATGGGAGCTCGGGAACGACGCCGCACCCGACTGGGCCGAGGTGCGGCGTCTGCTGCAGGTACTGCAGTGCTGGCATGGCTCCCGCAGTACGGAAGCCATGCCGCCTGACTGATCAGGCCGCCAGATGCTCGACCTGGCGACGGGTCAGATCGTTGAAACGGCCCAGCGACATCAGGTGCTGGTGGATCAGGGCCAGCCAGCCGCTGCGGTGCCACTCGATCACAGTCGCTTCCGGCAGCGCCACGAACTTCTCGACGTCCACGACCAGGAAGCCGTTGAGATTGAACTCGCGGCCATCCGGGGTGCGCACGGTAGCATTGCGCTCGACCAGCAGGCCGTTGTCGATCAGGGCCTTGGAGAAGGCCTGGGTCTGTTCGTGCTCGCGGGTGTACTGGCCGCAGAACTCCAGCGCCTGCTGCACCATCTCGGTGGCCTTGCCGTCCACGAACAGCGGCTGGCCTTCGTCACCGCCCTTGACCACGCGCGAGCTCTCTTCGTCGATGCCCAGCAGGAAGTCGTTGTCCGCACCGGTGTCGATGAAGATGAAGGGATGGCGACGCAGGTAGGCCGGGATGTAGGCCTCGTCTTCCCACAGGCCGTCCTTGATGAACAGGTTCTGGTCGGAAACACCGACGGCGGCCATCGGCACGGCGGTCGGGCCAGCGAACAGGATCGGGAAGTGGTGCAGCGCCAGCGAGAACTCACCGAGCACCAGCGGAATGGCGTTGTTGCCAGCAGCAAACTCGAGCCTGCCCGGCAGGATGCGCAGATCGGCGTGCACATCGGCCTGCAGCGGCACCGGACGGGTGTAGAACAGGGGGGCGCCGCTCGGCGCCGCTTCGGTGGTGGTGTCGCTGGTGGTGGTCATCTTGGGAACCATTCGATCATGCGCGCCTGCCATCCCGGGCGCGCCAGCGGGAACAACCTGAATCCCGCATTATCAACAAGCTCGATGACAACGGCCACCCCACCGACGGCCTATTTCAGCTGCAGGGGGTAGCGCTGCCAGAGGACATGAACCAGGAATCCGGCCAGTTCGGTGTCGCGCGCGCTGACCGCAGCGCGGATCTTGTCCAGCAGCACCATGTCCGAACATGAACGCACATCGGCATGATTGGCCTGCCCTGCCCGGCGTGCGCGGTACCGCGCCGCCCGCTGCGCGTCACTCATGGCGTACCCGAACTTGGGCGGACGCCCGCGCTTTCGCGGCAGGGTCAGCTCCAGGGTTCCGGGGTCTTTGTCATCACGCATGAGAGGGGTGCGGGCGGCGGCGAGCAACGGGGGGTGCGCAATTTATCGTGAGGCATCACTTTAATCCAGCTTTTTCTGCAGTTTTGTTGCGATGCAGTGCAAAAAATCGCATCCCGAGGGCCGCATGCACGCCATGTGTGGATGTACGGCTCCGGCCACAAAAAAAGGAGCCCGCGAACGGGCTCCCCTCTCCTTCCTCATGCAGCACGTACCGGCTCGTAGCCGTGCAGGTGCGCCTCGCTGCTCGCCCGTCCCTGGCTGAGCGAACGCAACGACGTGGTGTAACCCACCAGCTGCGCCAGCGGCGCAAAGCCACTGACCTCGGCGCGACCCTCCTGGTCGTCGATGCGGGCAATGCGACCATGGCGACGGTTGAGGTCGCCGACCACATCACCCACCGACGCCGACGGCGAGTGCACCGTCACCGCCATCACCGGCTCCAGCAACTGCGTGCCACCTTCGGCCAGCGCCGCCTTGATCGCCTCGGCACCCGCACGGTGGAACGCCATCTCCGACGAATCCTTGGCGTGGGTCTGGCCATCGACAAGACTGACCTCGATACCGACTACCGGATGACCCTGCGGCCCTTCCGACAGCGCAGCACGTACGCCCTTCTCCACCGCGGCGATGAAGCTGCGCGGCACCACGCCACCCACGATGCGGTCGTTGAACACCACCTGGTCGTCCTCGCGCGGCGAGACATCCAGCACCACGTGCGCGAACTGACCCTGGCCGCCGGTCTGCTTGACCAGCCGCCCGACCACACCGGTCATCGAACGCATCGGCGTCTCCTGGTAGGCCACGCGCGGCGCACCCACGCCCACGTCCACCTTCCATTCACTGCGCAGGCGTTCGACCATCACCTCCAGGTGCAGCTCGCCCATGCCCCAGACCAGGGTCTCCGCCGTGTCGCGATCGGTTTCGACGCGGAACGAGGGATCTTCCTGGGCCAGGCTGGCCAGGCCCTGGGCCATCCGGATCAGGTCGGCCGCACGCGCTGGCTCCAATCGCCAGGCCAGCACCGGCGCCTGGGCCTGGATGTTCTCCAGGCGCAGCGGCTGCGCACGGCCGCTCAGCGTTTCGCCACTGACCGCATCTTTCCAGCCCAGCACCGCGACGATGTCACCGGCCACGGCCTGCTCGATGTCGTGGGTCTGGTCGGCCTGTACCCGCACCAGTCGGCTGACGCGCCGACCCTGCGGATGCTGCGAACTGGCCACCGCGTCGCCCACCTTCAAGGTGCCCGAGTACAGCCGCACGAAGCTCAGTGCGCCGTGCTGCTGGTGGGTGATCTTGAACAGCAGGCCGGCCAGCGGACCCTCCGGATCCGGCGGCAGCACCACCTCGCCCTCATCGCTTTCGGCGCTGACGGCAGGACGATCCAGCGGCGACGGCAGGTAATCGACCACGGCGTCCAGCAGCGTCTCGATACCCTTGTCCTTGAACGCAGCACCGGCCAGCACAGGCACGCCCGCACCCGCCAGCGTCGCCCGGCGGATCGCCGCACGCAGCATCCCGGCATCGATCACGCGACCTTCCAGCCAGGCATCGGCCAGTTGCTCGTCATGATCAGCCACAGCCTCGAGCAGCGCATCGCGTTGGGCTTGCCACTGGGCCCGCGCCGCGTCGTCCCACGGGGTAACCGTCGCTGCCGCGCCGTCCTGCCACTGCAGCACGCGCTCATCGACCAGATCGACCCAGCCGTTGAAGCCGCTTTCGCTGCCCAGCGGCACGCCCAGCGCCCACGGCCGCGCCTGCAGTTTGTCCTGCAGCTGCTCCAGCACGCGCTCGAACGACGCGCCGACGCGGTCCATCTTGTTGACGAAAGCGATCAGCGGCACGCGATGGCGACGCGCCTGGCGCCACACCGTCTCGGACTGCGGCTGCACGCCGTCCACGGCCGAGAACACGGCCACCGCGCCGTCGAGCACGCGCAGTGAACGCTCGACTTCGATCGCGAAGTCGATGTGGCCGGGGGTGTCGATCAGGGTCAGCCGATGCGGCGGCAGGTCACGCGGCGCCCACTGCGCCTGAACCGCGGCCGCGCCGATGGTGATGCCGCGCTCGCGTTCGATCGCCGAGAAATCGGTGGTCGCATTGCCGTCGTGCACTTCGCCGACGCGGTGGATTTCGCCGCTTTTCCACAGCAGGCGTTCGGTCAGCGTGGTTTTGCCGGCGTCGATGTGGGCAATGATGCCAAGGTTGCGACGGCGGGAAAGGACTTGGGTGTTCATGAGAAAGGTTCCTGCAAAGCCAACTTCAGGGGCCGCACATCCCGGTTGGCGACAGGGTGCGCGGCTAGCGTTCGGTCTCGGCGATCTGGTGCATGGCACGTTCTCCTTTGCAGTGCTGGGTAGCGTCGAGTAGGTAGAGTCGACTGGGTAGAGTCGACTGTTAGTCGACTAACAAGAAACAAAAACGAAAAGAGCGCCCCGGAGGGCGCTCTGTCGAAGGTCCAGCGATGGCCGATTCAACGGCCTCGTGGGGCTCCAGGCAGACACGCCCGTTCCGCGCTCGCGCGGGTCAGAGTGAAAAACTTCAGGAGCGGCATCCGGTTCATGGGGCGCATTCTAGACCTGCCAATCTGGCGCGCAAGTAAATATTGCACACAAAAATGGAACGATGAGGCCAGCCTGCGTCAGGTCAGATTCCTTTGCCACGGGCAAAGGGATCTGACAGCTGCAAGGCCTCACCTGCACTCATGCAACCTGCGAGCCTCGGCCACTGTCGTCGCCTGGTCGTCCTCCATCGGGATCCATCCCTTCAACGACATCGCCGGATCCACCTGCGCCTGACGCGGGCCACCGTGGATCACCACCTCGGTCCAGCTGCCGACCGGCGCCAACTCGGACAGACGGGCCGCCTGATCATCTTCGGTACTGAACATGTCATCCGGCGACGCCGGCTTGGCGCTGTTCACGGTCTCGGTCTTGGCCGTCCGAACCCGCAGCGCGCCATCGGCCATGCGCTGAGTGGTGACGTCATAGCGCTCCACACCGTAGGCCCAGCTGCTCTCACCCACGCGACGGGTTTCACTGCCCTCGTCGGCTACCTCCACGGAATCGCCCGCCGCTTCGGCCACGGCTGCCAGCGACCCCATTCCTGACATCAGTGCCTGATAGGCAATCATCTGCCGCGTCTCGGGCGCCAACGCGCCGGCACCGGCCTTGCCCGCAGGAATCTTCAGGTACACCGCCTCTTTGCACAGCATCAATACCTGCTGGTCATCCCAGCTGATGAGCATTTCGTCATTGGCGAAGTAGCGGGTCGTTACCGGAACCGCCGGCGCACCCTCGCCGGCCGAATGCCGGCTCTCGATCAGCGAAGCCCGGTCGGCGGCCTTGATCAGGGAGACCGAGGCGGCCGACGCCGTGTTTGCGGCGCACACGGAGGCGACCAGTGCAGACAGAAGCGCGCAGCGCGTGAGGGTACGGATCATTGTGTCAGTCCATTGAAGAAAACGAACTGAACATGATACGTCGCCGCGCAGAACGGCTGGGCTCTCAGGTCACCACCACCAACGGCACCCCACGCCGCGGGTGCTCCAGGACCACCACATCCTGCTGGTAGACCCGCTGCAGGTTGTCTTCGGTCAGCACCTGCAGCGGCGTGCCATCAGCCGCCACCCTGCCCTGCTCCAGCAGCACGATGCGATCGGCATAGCCCGCGGCCAGATTGAGGTCGTGCAGCACTACGATCACGCACGCGCCGGCCTCGGCACAGGCGCGCACACTGCGCAGCGTGCGCTCCTGGTGGCGCAGATCCAGCGCGGCGGTCGGTTCATCGAGCAACAGCAGCGGCGTGTCCTGCGCCAGCACGCGCGCGAACGTGGTGCGGGCGGACTCGCCACCGGACAGCTGCTGCACCTCGCGCAGGCGCAGGGCCTGCAGTTCGGCGGCATCGATTGCCGCCTCCACCTGGGCGTCGTCCACCACCGGATCCGGCGGATGCGGCAACCGCCCCATCGCCACCACTTCCTCCACGCTGAAGGCGAAGCGCACGCCGTGCTCCTGCGGCATCACCGCGCGCTCGCGTGCCAGCGGCCCCGCTTTGTAGCAGGCCAAGGGCTTGCCCAGCAGGCTCACCTCACCCTCGTCCGCACGCAGGTCACCGGCAGCCACCGCCAACAGCGTGGATTTGCCCGCGCCATTCGGGCCAACCAAGGCGGTCACCGTGCCCGGCTCGAACGCCAGCGAGATGCCATGCAGGATCTCGCGCTGCTGCCGGCGCACCACCACCTCGTGCAGCTTCAGCAGCACGCTCATGGCGCCGCCTTGCGGCGCTGCTGCAGCACCAGCCAGAGGAAGAACGGCGCGCCCAGCGCGGCCGAGAACAGGCCCAGCGGAATCTCTGCGGGCGGATCCAGCGTGCGAGCCGCGGTGTCGGCCACCACGATCAGCAGCGCACCAAGCAGGCCGGACAACGGCAGCAACCAGCGATGCCCGGGGCCGACCAGCAGGCGCGCCACGTGCGGCACCACCAGGCCAACGAAGCTGATCGATCCGGCAAAGGCCACCGCCGCGCCCACCAGCAGCGCACTGAACGCCACCAGACGGCGACGCGTGCGGGTGACATCCAGCCCGAGGTGCTGTGCCTGGCGTTCGCCGAGCGCCAGCATGTCCAGCGGCGTGGCCAACCGCTGCAACGCGAACACGCCGATCGCAAACAGTGGCACCACCGCGGCCACGTCGGCCCAGTTGGCGCGCGCCAGCGAGCCCATCTGCCAGAACACCAGCGACTGCAGTTCGCTTTCGCTGGCGATGTAAGTAAGGAAACCGATCAGCGCCGAGCAGAACGCCGCCATCGCGATGCCGACCAGCAGCAGCGTGGCGTTGCCACTGCCTTTGCCGGGCCGCGCCAGCGCGTAGGTCAGGCCGATCGCCAGCGCGCCGCCGGCGAAGGCGGCCACCGGCACCAGCCAACCGGCTGCGCCCGCAGCGCCGAGAACAATGGCAGCCACCGCACCCAGCGCAGCACCCTGGCTGACACCGACGATACCGGGATCGGCCAGCGGGTTACCGAACAGGCCCTGCAGACTGGCACCGGCCATCGCCAGCGACGCACCGACCATCGCACCCAGCAGGGCGCGCGGAATGCGCAGCTGCCAGACCACCGCCAGATCACGGCTGCTGACCGCCTGCGGATCAAGCAGGCCCAGCTTCACCGCCAATGCCTGCATCACCTCCAGCGGCGGCAGCCGCAGCGGGCCCACGGCGAACGAGGCCAGCACTGCCCCCAGCAGTGCCAGCAACGCCACCATCAACATCGCCCGCCCGCGACGGCGGCGCCGATCCGCCGGACTCATGCCTTCGGCAACCCCGCCAAGGCCTTGGCCAGCGCCAGCGCGCCAGCACCGGAACCGACACTGGTGTACTTCAGCTGCACATCCGGCATCACCCAGACCCGGTTGGCTTGCCCGGCCGGGGTCTGCTTCAGCGTCGGGTACGCCTTCCACAGACCCTCGGCACCGCCGAACAGCTTCAGGTCATGCTCGGTCACCAGGATCACCTCCGGCGCCGCAGCAACCACGCCTTCATTGCTCAGCTGCGAGTAGTTCTTCACCCCCGCCTCGGTGCCGATGTTGACGCCGCCAGCCAGCGCGATCAGCTGCGCCGAGGCGCTGTCGGCACCGGCAACAGTCGGTGAGCCACCGGCGCCGGTGGCCGACACGTGGATCAGTCGTGGCGCATGGCCCAGGCCCTTGCCAATCGCTGCAGCCTCGTCGAGCTGACGCTGCACCTGCGTGGCAATCGTCTGCCCTGCTTCGGCCAGCCCTAGTGCGGCGGCAACCTTGCGCACCTTGTCCGGCGCCGGCTGCAGGTCATCGATGACCACCGCCGGCTCACCCACTTCGCGCAGCTTTTTGGCCAGCTCGGTGTGGCGGCGCAGGCTGTTGCCGAGGAACAGCGAGCCCTGCAGGCTCAACACGCCCTCCACGCCAGTGGTTCGGTTGAACAGGAACTGGTGCGGCGCGGCCAGGCCGGCCTGGGTGGTGGTATTGGTCGGCGCCGCGAACACCTGCTTGCCCAGCCCCAACGCCTCGATCACCGCTATGACGTCGTCGCCACCGGCGATGATCCGACGGGTGTCGGTCACTTCAATGTCAGCACCATCGTCGGAATGCACCTTGGCCGGCAGCACCGCCTTCTGGTCATGGACGGCCGGCATTTCGGCGCCGGCCACGCGCTGCCAGCCTGCCGGCAATGCGGTTTCCGCGGTGGTCGTTGCGGCGCGCGGCTCGGCGGCCTTCTGGCCATCAGGCGGCGTCGACGAACCGCTACAGGCAGACAGCGCCAGTGAAACAGCCAACGGAAGCGCACACAGGCGCAGACTAGACGCGATGTTCATGCTTGTTCTCCTTGCTGGCGGGGCGACGCGCACGCCGCCCTGCCCTGTGACTTACTGCTTCGGGGTGATACGGGTGATGCGGTCACCCTTCGGATCTTCGGCGCCGCGCGACTTGTTCACCGCGAACACGTTGCCCTTGCCATCCGCGCGGACGTGGTTCGGCAGCGTGCCGCCATCAAGATTGGCGACCACCTTGCCGTTACCATTCACAACCGTGACCGTGCCAGCGCCACGGTTGCTGACGTAGGCCAGGCCGGAGGCATCATCGAAGGCGACGTTCAGTGCACCGGCGCCCACCGGCACATCGTGCAGCACCTTGCCGGCGGACACATCGACGATCAGCAGGTTGTCGGTGCCCTGCGAGGCCACGTACAGGCGGTTGTGCGCTGCGTCGAAGGCCACGCCCGACGCACTGATCGCGTTGCCCAGGTCGATGACCTTCTCGACCTTGCCGCTGGCCACATCGATCACCGCCGCTTCCGGGGTGCCGATGCTGACGGTGAACAGCTTGCCGGCCTTTTCGTCCAGCACCAGGCTCATCGGGGTGAACTTGCCGTCATACACGCCGGATTCCAGCGTCACCGCCGGCAGCTCCTTGAGGGTCTTGGCATCGAACACTGACAGGTGGTCTTCACCCGTGGCCGAGGCGAACACCTTGCCGTGGGTGCCATCAACCACCACGTCGCGCGCGTGCGGCACGGTGTCGACCGGGAACTGGTGGACCAGCGACAGGTCCTTCTGGCGATAGACGGCGATGGAGTTCTGGCGGGTGTTGGTCACCCAGACGTTGCCGTTGGTGTCATCCACGCCCACACCGTAGACCGCGTACACCGCACCGTTGGTGCTGCCCGGCACCTGCGCCGGGGTGATCGCCCTGGTCACCTTCAGCGACGTCGGGTCCAGCTTCAGCAGCTGCGACTGGGTTACCGGCGGGCGGCCCACGGCCGAGGTCACGAACACCGCGTTGCTGGCGGCGCTGTAGGCAGACTGGTACAGGCCCGGCACCAGCTTGCTGGACTGGGTGGCGAACTGCGCCTGACCAGACAGCGGCAGCTGCGGCGACACGCGCAGCTTCAGCACCGTGGCCGCAGCCGGTTGGCTGGCGCGCACCACCACCGGATGGGTGCCCGGCACCGCGTCGGTCGGAATGCTCAGCTGGGTCTTGAAGTTGCCATCGGCATCGACCACCAGCGGCTGCGTGTTGAGCACGCTGTCGCCACGCAGCAGGCTGACCTTCTGACCCGGCACGAAACCGCGACCGACCACGTCGGCCGTGCTGCCAGGAACCACGTTCTCACCGCGTGAGACGACCTCACCTTTGAAGGTGGCGTTGGCCGGCTGATCGAACACCGGCTGCGCGGTGGCGGTCACCGCCAGCAACAGACCGGCGGCAAGAGAGGTAAGACGGAAAGACGGACGGAACAACATGGCAGGCTCCTTGCACACGTAGGCCGCGCCACGTGGCGCGGGATTCATCGGTTGCCTGGGCCGCTGCACGTCGGCAGTCTCGCCTGGGTAGTGGGGTCGCACGGCATCGCGTGCGAGGGATTCATTCGGCGGCGTTGTCACCGCCATTGGACGCGCCGTCACCGGCGCTGCGGTCAGTCACGCCGTACAGCTCATGCAGCGCAGCGTGGAAGGAAGCCGGCAGCATCGGGCCGTGACCGAGGCCGTCGAACTCGCGGTACTGCACGCTCAGGCCCGGCACCTTGCCCAGCCGCTCGGACAATTGCATCGCCGCATCCGGGGTGGCACCGCCGATGCGACGCAGGTGTGCGACCACGCGCGGATTGTTCATGTCGCGTTTGCCACGATCGCCGACGCGCTCGGCACCGCCCAGCATCAGCCAGAGCTTTGCCGGCTGGCCATGCACGTTCTGCACGAACTGCTGTTCCGGATCGCCCAGTGCCGCGCCCTGGCTCCACCACAGCGACGGGCTGGCCGCCAGATAGAACTGGAAGGCGGCGGGGCGGGTGTACAGCGCGTTGAGTACGAACAACCCGCCCAGCGAGTGACCCCACAGCGCTTGCTGCTGCGTATCGATGCGTGCGCGACGCTCGACTTCCGGCTTGATGCGGCGCTCGATCACGTCCAGGAAGGTTGCAGCACCACCGCCGACCGCCTGGGTTATTCCGCTTTCATCGTCGGCGCGATCGATCCATGCGGTGTAGTCGCGGGTGCGCGCCTTGGAATCAATGCGCAGGTCATTGTCGTAGCCGATCAGCACCAGCACCGGTGGCGCCTTGCGCGCGGCCAGTTCGGCCAGCAACGGCTGGTCCAGCACCATGGCGACGGCGTTGCCGTCCAACGCGTACAGCACCGGCAGCGGCGCCTTGCCGGCCTTTGCGGGAATGGCCACATTCACCCGCCAGCGGCGTTGCTGGTCGGGGCTGTCCACCACGAAATGCTCGAAGCGATAGCTGGCCGCTGGCTCGTCGAGCACGGTGTGGCCGATCTTCTGCAGCGGATTGCGCTGCTGTGCATGGGCGTACGGGGTGGCCAGGAGCAGACCCATCATCAAGGCGGCCAGGCCGCGGGCCAGCGGACCACGGCGCGAAGGAAGGACGAAATGCTTCATCAGCGGCGGCAGAAGCGGCCCAGGGCCGCCGGTTCACAAGGGACCGCAGTCTACCTTAAACGCGAATGATTATCACATCGATCAAACGTCACGCTGTGTATCACGCGCGCGCATGCCCGGGTTGCGCAAGGGGCGGCACTTCCCCTATTTTGCCGCCCATCGGGGCATTGGATCGCCCCGCTTCCAGCGCAGCCATGGATGGCGGGTACTTGCCGCCATCCGGGTCGCGTTCATCTGTACACAACCGCCATGGGATTGGATCCCATGATTGTGAGAACCCTTGAAGCACAACGCACTGATCGCCCTTGCCCTCGGCCTGCTCGCCCCGCTGGCCGCCCACGCCGCGCAGGACCTGCCAACGCTCTACCAGGCCTTTGAAGAGGCCGGTAATTCGTCACTGGGCATGGACCAACTCAACCAGACGGTGACCTTCAGTGCCGTAGCACTGAGCGTTTCCAGCAACCTGGCGGGCGAGCCGCTGATCGAGGCCGGCGATGACCAGGGCAATGTCATGGCCCGACTGACCACGGACGATGAACAGCAGGCCGCCAAGCTGGGCGCACTGGAAGAAGGCGCAACCTTCACCGCCAGCTGCACGCTGCAGTTCAGCTCGGGCACCGATTACCTGTCCTTCGGCGATTGCACCATCAAGTAAAGATGAAGCCGGCAAGATGCCGGCTTCTTTTCTTTGCCTCTGTAGCGTCGAGCCATGCTCGACTCACGCAACGTCACGGCCCCGAAGGCACCGGACCATAAACGTTCTCCTGCGGCGTGCCCGGCAGCAACGAGAAGATCATGATCACGATCCCGCCGCCTGGCACCAGCGCCAACAGGAACAGCCAGCCCGACTGGTTGCAGTCATGCAGGCGGCGTACGGTCACCGCGATCAGCGGCACGATCGTGACCAGCCACATCACACACAGCAGTACCACCATGCCGATCAGGATGCCGGCCAGCGCATCGGCACTGTTGCGCAGAAGGATCGCCAGCACGCCGGCCAGCAGCATCACTGCCGTTGCGACCAGGAACAGGAACAGCTGGTACATCCAGTACTCGCGGCGGTTGGCGCGACCCTCGAACTGGGCGTAGCGCTTCAACGGCAGAATCATTTCCTGCACGGCATCAATCCTTGAAAAAGTAGCCGCGCAGTGTGCCAAAGACCGGCGCCGGGGACAATGTAGCGCCGAGCCATGCTCGGCTGTCGGGAGCCGTGAGGCGCTGCGAAAAGCAGTCGAGCATGGCTCGACTCTACAGAAGCCGGGTCAGCGGCCCTTCGCGGCTCGCGCGGCCTCACGCTCCGCGCGCAGCCGATCCAGTTTTTCCTTCAACTTGATCTCCAGCCCGCGCGGCACCGGGTTGTAGTACACGCGCTCACCCATCGCATCGGGGAAACCGGTCTGGTCCAGTGCGATACCGCCTTCGGCATCATGGTCGTACTGGTACTCGGCGCCGTAGCCCAGCTCTTTCATCAGCTTGGTCGGCGCATTGCGCAGGTGCAGCGGCACTTCTTCGGTACCACTCTCGCGCACGTCGGCCTTGGCCTGGTTGAAGGCCGCATAGCCGGCATTCGACTTGGCGGTGCTGGCCAGGTAGAGCACCAGCTGGGCGAACGCCAGCTCGCCTTCCGGGCTGCCCAGCCGCTCGTAGATGTCCCAGGCTTCCAGCGCCATGCTCTGCGCGCGCGGATCGGCCAGGCCGATATCCTCAATCGCCATGCGGGTCAGTCGGCGCGCCAGGTAAGACGGATCGCAGCCACCATCGAGCATGCGGGTCAGCCAGTACAGCGCGGCATCCGGGTTGGAACTGCGTACCGACTTGTGCAGCGCCGAGATCTGGTCGTAGAACTGCTCGCCGCCCTTGTCGAAGCGACGGGTACGGTCGGCCAGCACCTGGGTCAGGGTCTGCGGGGTGATGCGACCGCCCTCCCCGCCCGCCAGCTCGGCGGCGATTTCCAACAGGGTCAGCGCACGACGCACGTCACCATCGGCGGCGGTGGCGATTTCCAGCAGCAGTTCGGGAGCGACCTCGATGCCCTCTTCGCCCAGGCCGCGCTCGCGATCACCCAGCGCACGCTCCAGCGCCTCGACGATGTCGGTCGGCGAAACGCCTTCCAGCACATGCACGCGGCAACGTGACAGCAGCGCTGAGTTCAGCTCGAAGGACGGGTTTTCGGTGGTGGCGCCGACGAACAGGATGGTGCCGCGCTCGATGTGCGGCAGGAATGCATCCTGCTGCGCCTTGTTGAAGCGGTGTACCTCATCCACGAACAGCACGGTGCGGCGGCCTTCGGCGAAGCGTTGCGCGGCCTCGGCCAGCACCTGGCGCACTTCTGGCAGCCCGGACAGCACGGCGGAGATGGCACGGAACTCGGCGTCGGAATATTCGGCCAGCAGCAGCGCCAGCGTGGTCTTGCCACAGCCCGGCGGCCCCCACAGGATCATCGAATGCACGCGACCGGATTCGACCGCGCGGCGCAGCGCACTGTCCGGCGCCAGCAGGCGCTTCTGCCCGACCATTTCGTCGAGGGTTCGCGGGCGCATGCGCTCGGCCAGCGGGCGCAGATGTTCCCGATCGACGCTCAGCAGATCGGGGCCGGGGAAGGAGGTTGAACGATGTCTTGCCACCCGCCCATTGTACCGCGAGCGCGTGCCAACCAAGGTTGGCACCCACCAGCGCCGGGCCATGATCGGGTAGTGCCGGCCGCCGGCCGGCAGATCAAAAGCGTGTCAACCAAGGTTGACACCCGCCGGAGCAGAAGGTTGACACCCGCCAAGGCGGTGCCGGTTGACACCCACCAGAGCAGTTGACGCCAAGCCATGCCCGGCGACCGCCATCAATTACCGATGACGTCGGTACCCTTCGGCGGCGTAAAGCTGAAGGTGCCGGCAGCGAAACCCGGGTTGCGCTTCCAGCCACTGAAGCTGATCACGGTACGCTGGCCAACAGCATCGGTGATTTCCATCTTGGCCAGGCCCTGGGCGTTGAAGCCCAACGCGGCGTACTGGAAGCTGGCTTCGGTCTCGCGCTTCGGCGAAAGCGACAGCCACTGCAGGCCATCGCGCTGTGCGGCCTCTTCACTGACGTCGTACTGCTGCTCCAGCAGCACCGGGTTGATCAGTGCGGTCAGCGGGCTGTTCTGCTCTTCCTTGCCCTGCTCGCGCACGGTGGCCTGCTCCAGGTCCGGCTCGTACATCCAGACCTTCTTGCCATCAGCCACGATCAGCTGTTCGTGCGGGCGCACGTACTCCCAGCGGAACAGGCGCGGCGCCGACAGCGCCACACGGCCACTGGTCGATTCCTTCACCTTGCCACGGCTGTCGAACACCTGCTGGCTGAACTGGCCATCCAGGCCCTTCAAGCCACTGGTGAAGGACTTCAGGTCATCGCGGGCGCCAGCCCAGGCGCTGCCAGCGGCGGCGCAGGCCACGGCCAGGGTGGTGGTGGCAAGGAAACGGCGGAAGCGGAAGTTCATGCGGGAATCCTGTGGGCGCGGGCGCCAGGAAAGGTGGTTGCCAGTGTGCCCGGGGAAAGATGAATGGGCGATCAGGGCGACATTATGCCGCCCTGAACGTCCATCGGCGATTCAGCCGCCGGAGCCCGGCAGCTTGCCGTACAGCACCTGGCCGCGGAAACCACGCCGCACTTCGCGATACAGCGCGCGGAACGCCGGATAGTCCTGCGGCTGGCACAGCGCCTCTGGGCCACGCACCGCGTTCTGCTGCAACCGGTGATGCACGATCACGTCCTGGCCCTCGCGACTCCAGTCCACCCGGTACTCGCCGGCGGCATTGGCGAAACGCTGGCTGGCCGGGATAGCGATGATCGGCGCGTTGGCCGGGAACTGCAGGCGGTAGGTCTCCTCACGCAGGCTGGCATTGCAGTAGAACGGCGTCTCGTTGGCCGGCGCCGAGGCGGTCGCGTACAGGCCGCGCACCGATTCGCCGCCCGGCGGGTCCGGCACGGCCATGCCGCCGGCCACGCTGAAGTCGGCGTAGTCCTCGGCCTGGAACGCCATGCGGTAGCCGAACGGCCGGGTCAGGTCGACCGGAACGCCCTGGATCTGCAGCTGCCCTCGCCCGTCGAAACCGGACGCGGCCATGATCTGCTCTTCAGCGCGCGCACGGTTCTGCGCATTGAGCTGGGAGAACTGGGCGCGCATGCCGATCTCGGCGTTCTCGCCCAGCTTCGGGATCGTCTCGCCGCGCAGGTTGCCGTTGGCGTCGAAGGTGAAACGTACTTCCATCGAGGTGGCATTGCGCTCCGGCGTGTTGGCCGGGGTGCGTGCCAGCGTGGCATCGCGGGTACGCATCACCGGGGCGCCCAGGTCACCTTCCGGCAACTGCCCGAAGCGCGCCCACGCCGTGGTCGAATCCAGGTACAGATCGAACTCGGGAATATAGGTGATGGCGTGGTTGAAGCGGCCCAGCACCGGAATCTTGGGCAACGTCGGGCCACCGCCCGCACCGATCAGCACCGGCGAACTGGCGATGCCCTTGGCCGCCAGCAGCGCCTCGAGGATCGTCACGTGATCCTTGCAGTCACCATAATGGTTGTCGAGGATGCTCTGCGCGCTGTTCGGCTCCAGGCCGCCATTGCCCAGGTACACCGCCACATAGCGGATGTTCTGCGCCACCCAGCGGTACAGCGCGTCAGCCTGCTCGCGACGGTCGCCGATGCCAGTCGTGATTTCGTCTGCCAGCGCCTGCAGTTCCGGCGTGACCTGCGCGGCCGGGCCGGCCTTGAGCTGGTAGGCGCGCCCCATCTGCGACCAGTCACGATAGGTGCTGGCCATGATGTTCGGGCCGAACTCCCAGCCCGCCGCCGACCAGTTCTGTGCCGGCATGGCTTCGCGCCGCTGGTAGCGCCAGCGCCACTGCGCCTGGCCGTTCTTCACCGTGGGGCGATCGCTGCCCTGCACGCCGCGGCTGTCGACGAACATCGGCAGGTTGGCCGGCGCACTCAGGGTGACCTCGGCGTCCTCGTACTCGGTGAACACATTGAAGGTCTCCCACAGGCCGAAATAGCCCGGGAAGTACGGCGTGGCCTGGGTGCGGCGCACCTGGTAGTACAGGCGCGTGCCCGGGGCCAGGTTCGGGAACACGATCACCCGCACCTTGCGGTCGGCATACATCGCCGCCGAGGCGCTGGAGTAGCTCTCTTGGGTATAGATGCGGTCGGCGGGTACGTCGCGGCGCTGGCCATCGGCGGTGATGGTGTAGGCGCCGAGCACTTCCAGCGTCTCCATCTTCTCGCTGTAACTCAGCCGCACCTGGCTGAACTGCTCGACCGAGGCCTTGGTCTTGAGCAGGACTTCGTAGGTTTCGGTCTGTACATTGCCCGCATCGGGCCGCACCTGGTAGTCGGCGCGGTAACGGACAATGCTGAAATTATTGCTGGCTTCGGTATCGCCGCTGGTGGAAGGCGGCGCCGTGGCGGGCGCGGAGGTGGCGGTTTCTGCCAGTGCCGGGCCGGCAGCCAGGAAGGCTGCCAGCGCCAGTGCCAGCGCGCTTGGTACGGGGTGAAGCATGCGTCGGTTCCTTGGACGTCGTGGGGGATACGTCGGGTCTTACTTCGGCGGCGGCGGTGCCAACACCGTGCGGTCGCCGTTGTGCTCGGGCGAGCTGACCACGCCGGCCGCTTCCATGGCCTCGATCAGTCGCGCTGCACGGTTGTAGCCGATCTTCAGCCGGCGCTGCACGCCGGAAATCGAGGCACGGCGGGTCTCGGTGACCACCCGCAGCGCTTCGTCGTACAACGGGTCGGACTCGTCGCCGGCAGAGCTGTTCTCTGGCAGGCCGGTGGCGCCGACGACCACGCCGTCACCCATCGTCTGCACTTCGTCCAGCACGCCGTCGACATAGTCGGCCGGGCCCATCGCCTTGAGGTGCTCGACCACGCGATGCACTTCCTCGTCGGAGACGAAGGCACCGTGCACGCGCTCGGGCATGGCGGTGCCCGGCGGCAGGTACAGCATGTCACCGTGGCCCAGCAGGGTTTCCGCGCCGGACTGGTCGAGGATGGTGCGCGAGTCGATCTTGGAGCTGACCTGGAAGGCGATGCGGGTCGGGATGTTGGCCTTGATCAGGCCGGTGATCACGTCCACCGACGGGCGCTGCGTGGCCAGGATCAGGTGGATGCCGGCCGCACGTGCCTTCTGTGCCAGGCGCGCGATCAGCTCTTCCACCTTCTTGCCGACGATCATCATCATGTCGGCGAATTCGTCGATGAAGATGACGATGAACGGCAGCGTCTCCAGCGGGCGCGGCGCCTCGCCCAGTTCCGGGTTCGGCTTGAACAGCGGGTCCATCAGTGGCTGCCCGGCATCCTGGGCTTCCTTCACCTTCTTGTTGAAGCCGGCCAGGTTGCGCACGCCCACCGCGCTCATCAGCTTGTAGCGGCGCTCCATCTCGGCCACGCACCAGCGCAGGCCGTTGGCGGCCTCCTTCATGTCGGTGACCACCGGCGCCAGCAGGTGCGGGATGCCCTGGTAGACGCTCAGTTCGAGCATCTTCGGGTCGATCATCAGCATCCGCAGATCTTTCGGCGAGGCCTTGAACAGCAGGCTCAGCACCATCGCGTTGACCGCCACCGACTTGCCCGAACCGGTGGTACCGGCCACCAGCAGGTGCGGCATGCGCGCCAGGTCGGCCACGGTCGAGCGGCCAGCGATGTCCTTGCCCAGCGCCAGGGTCAGCACGCTGGCCGACTTGTCGTACTCCTTCGAACGCAGCAGCTCGGACAGGTAGATCATCTCGCGGGTGACGTTGGGAATTTCCAGGCCGATCACCGACTTGCCCGGAATCACGTCGACCACGCGCACCGACTTCACCGACAGGCCGCGCGCGATGTCCTTGTCCAGCGAACTGATCTGGCTGACCTTGATGCCCGGCGCGGGCTCGATCTCGAAGCGGGTGATGACCGGGCCAGGGTTGGCGCCGACCACCTGGGCGTCGATGCGGAAGTCCTTCAGCTTGAACTCGATCTGCCGCGACAGCGCGTCCAGCGTTTCCTTGTCGTAGCCCACCGGCTGCGGCTTGGGGTCGTCCAGCAGAGCCAGCGGCGGCAGGTCCGAGCCGTCGCCGTTTACGCCACGGAACATCGGGATCTGCGTGTCGCGCTTGGCCCGATCACTCTTCTCGATCACCGGTTCCGGACGCGGCTCGATCTTCACCGGCTCGCGCTTGGCGCGCACCTCGGCATCGGCCTTGCGCACTTCCTGGCGCTCCTCGCGCATCACCCGGGTCTGCTGCCACTCGGTGACTTCTTCCTTCTTGCGCGCCAGCAACGGCGCCAGCGACATCACGCCGCGGCCGATCTTTTCCATCACCGTGAACCACGACAGCCCGGTGGCCAGGGTGATCGAGGCCAGCAGCAGCACCAGCACGAACAGGTTCGCGCCCAGCGCGCCGAAGCCCACCGTGAGCGAATTGCCGACCAGCTTGCCGAGGATGCCGCCGGCACTGGAAATATCACCACTGAACAGGCGCACGTGCAGGAAGCCGGTACCGGCGATGAGGAAGCCGACCAGACCGACCAGGCGCAGCGCCGGGTCCAGGTCGTTCTCGCCCTTGCTTTCGCGCTTGAGCCCGAACATGGCGATCCACGCCAGCGCGCCCAGCACCACGGGCAGCAGGAAGGCGATGTAGCCGAACAGCTGTAGCAGCACATCGGCGATCCAGGCCCCGGCGCGGCCGCCGAGGTTGTGCACCGGCGCGACTACGCTGCCGGTGTGCGACCAGCCCGGGTCCGTCGCTGAATAGGTGAAAAGACTGGCCGCCAGGTACAGCAGGGCCGGCGCGATGGCGATCAGACCTAGATCGCGCCAGAGGCGCTGGCGGCGTGGATTGTCGGTCGTCGCCGCCGCGGCCGTGCGACGTGACGCCTTGCTGTCGTCGGACTTGGAGCGTTCGGGGACCTGCTTCGCCACCTTAGACCATACCTTTGGAATGCGCTGTTAGTGATTGATAATAAATGAGACGGCGTCAGTTTTCAGTTATGCGACATCTGACAGGGTCTGCGGAGGGCAGGAACCACCGCTGGATGACGGCGTTCTGTTCATCGGCTTGAATCGCCCTGCCCCAGCCGCCACTCTATGACCTGCCACGGATGCTGCGCAAATATCGCCAGCGCCTTGTCCCATCTACCTTTTCGCGAGTTTACATGAGCACCAGCCTGCCCTCCCGCCACCAGCGCCTCGTCATCCTCGGTTCCGGCCCGGCCGGTTGGACCGCCGCCGTCTACGCCGCCCGCGCCAACCTGAAGCCGGTCGTGATCACCGGCCTGCAGCAGGGCGGCCAGCTGATGACCACCACCGAGGTGGACAACTGGCCGGGTGACGCCCACGGCCTGATGGGCCCGGACCTGATGGCGCGCATGCAGGCTCATGCCGAGCGCTTCGAGACCGAGGTCATCTTCGACCACATCCACACCGCCGACCTGTCGCAGCGCCCGTTCAAGCTGATCGGCGACAGCCACGAGTACACCTGCGATGCGCTGATCATTTCCACCGGCGCCACCGCCAAGTACCTGGGCATCCCGACCGAAGACGAGTTCAAGGGCCGCGGCGTGTCCGCCTGCGCCACCTGTGACGGCTTCTTCTACCGCGACCAGGACGTGGTCGTGGTGGGTGGCGGCAACACCGCCGTGGAAGAGGCCCTGTACCTGTCCAACATCGCCCGCAAGGTCTACCTGGTCCACCGCCGCGACACCCTGAAGGCGGAGAAGATCATGCAGGACAAGCTGTTCAAGAAGGTGGCCGAAGGCAAGATCGAGACCGTCTGGCACCACCAGGTGGAGGAAGTGCTGGGCAACGACGCCGGCGTGACCGGTGTGCGCGTGAAGTCCACGCTGGACGGCAGCACCCGCGACATCGACGCCCACGGCTTCTTCGTGGCCATCGGCCACCACCCGAACACCACCCTGTTCGACGGCCAGCTGGCAATGAACAACGGCTACCTGGAAATCCGTTCGGGCCTGGGCGGCAATGCCACCCAGACCTCGGTGGAAGGCGTGTTCGCCGCCGGCGACGTGGCCGACCAGCACTACCGCCAGGCGATCACTTCGGCCGGCTTCGGCTGCATGGCGGCGCTGGATGCCGAGCGCTACCTGGACGCGCAGGGCAAGGCCAGCTGAGAGGCTGACCCGCTTCTGTAGGGTCGAGCCACGCTCGACTCCGGATAGAAGGCCGACGCCAGTGCGTCGGCCTTTCTGTTTCATCTGCCCTATCCTTCCCTCATGTCCTCCCCTCGCTTCCTCGACTCCCTGCAGTCCATTGCCGCAGCCGACTGGGATGCACTGCACGACGGCCGCAATCCTTTCGTCAGCCACGCCTTCCTGTCGGGCCTGGAACAGCATGGCTGCCTGCGTGAGGACTGGGGCTGGCAGCCCCGGCACTTCACGCTGTGGGAGGGCGACACGCTGGTCGGCGCCATTCCGGGCTACCTGAAGACCAATTCGCACGGCGAGTTCGTGTTCGACCATGCCTGGGCCAACGCGTATGCCCGTCATGGCCGCGACTACTATCCGAAGTGGCTGGGCGCGGTGCCGTACTCGCCGGTCACCGGCCCGCGGCTGCTGGCCCGTCACGATTCAGAGCGCGCCACCTTGCTGTCGGCATTGCGCGAGGCGCTGCCGACGCTGGATGTGTCCTCGGCCCATATCAACTTCCATGCCGCCGGCGACGAGGTCCTGTTCGGCGATGACTGGCTGCTGCGCGAGGATGTGCAGTTCCAGTGGCAGAACCCCGGTGACTGGGCGACATTCGACCAGTTCCTCGGTGCGATGAATCACAAGCATCGCAAGAACATCCGCCAGGAACGGGCCAAGGTCACCCGCCAGGGCATCAGCTTCCGCGTGGTGCACGGCGACGAGGCCAGCCGCGCGGACCTGCAGGCGATGTATCGCTTCTACCTGCAGACCTTCCTCGAGTACGGCAACGCTCCGGCGCTGACCGAGGCGTTCCTGCGCCATCTGGCCATTTCATTGGGTCGCGGGCTGGTGCTGTTCCTGGCCGAACTGGACGGCGAGCCGATTGCCGGGGCGCTGTGCCTGCGCGGTGGCGACACGCTGTACGGCCGCTACTGGGGCGGCGCCACCCTGCCCGGCCTGCACTTCGAAGCCTGCTACTACCAGGGCATCGAATACTGCCTGCGCGAAGGGCTGACCCGTTTCGAGCCGGGTGCACAGGGCGAGCACAAGCTGGCGCGCGGGTTCCTGCCGACGCGGGTGCGCAGCCGGCACTGGGTGGCTGATGCGGATTTCGCAGAAGCACTGCAGGACTGGTGCCGGCAGGAGCGGCGCGATGTGCGGCGGTACCAGCAGGAGCTGCAGGGGCATGGGCCGTTCCGCGTAGAGTCGTAGAGTCGAGCTTGCTCGACTGGCGCGGTACCGAGAAGCGTGCCAACCAAGGTTGGCACCTACCAGAGCAATGAGGTCTGCCAACCAAGGTTGGCGTTTATCAGAGCGCTGGCGAGGACGCTGTGCTCAGGTGCACTGCCAGAAGTGCCCACTCACCCGGCACTTCGCACACCAGAACGTGTAGAGCATGCCGCCACTGCCCCAGAGCAGCGCGCCGCCACCGGTGGTCGGCAGCGTCGAATCGAGCTGCATCACGAAGGGCATCTCCTCACCGCAATCGATGCACGCCGGATACCAGGCACTCTGCACCCAGCTCGGCGCACCGCCCACGCGCGACAGGTTCTGCCGATGATTGGACTGTCCCCAGTCCTGCTGCTGCCAGCGCGCACTGTCCATGGCGGCCAGACCCACCTCGGCCTGCATCAGATCACCGCTGTCGGTCGGCGTGGCCGGCACCTCCAAACGCTGACTGGGGTGGCAGCTGGGCAGGCCGGCGGCATCATGGCGATAGAAACGCACAGGCGGATCTTCCCAACCGCAGCAGTCCAGGCACAGGCCCAGCGTGATCTCACCCGCCGCGCCCGGCTGCAGCGCGGCAGCATCGGTTCGCAGCAGGCGCTGCAGCGGCGCATGGCAGCTGCCACACAGCGCTTCCAGCGGCCCTCCCATCTGCCCGGCGTGGTGCACCTGCCCACCATTCCAGGTCGGGTGCAGGCGCCAGATGCGCTTGCGCCAGCTCGGCTCTTCGGCCACCTGCGCGCGATGCTGCTCGCGGCCGAAGCGGATGTGCAACGGCCGCTCCCCATGCAGGCGCCGCGGCTGCGGTCCGTCGGCGACGCCGGCCCAGTGCGCCCAGACCTCAGCATCCAGCGCGCCCCAGTCAGCGAGGTAGCCGCGAGCAACGGCATAGCTCTCGGGCCGCGCCGCGAGCAGCAGCGCCCTGGCCCGCGCCATTTCGCGATCGTCATCGGCCTCAGCCAGAATCTGTGCCCACTGTGCGGCGATGGCAGAGGGCAGGCTCCGCCATACCTGCGAAGCCAGCTGCAGCTCGTCTTCGGTGGCCAGCGCCAGCAAGGCCTCCCAGTCGTCCTGCAGCACCTGCGGCGCCTGGTAGCTGGTGAATTCGATCACGCTGGCCAGCAGCTCGCCGCGCTCGCCATCACGATAGCGACGCCAGGCCTCGGCACAGACCGGCGCAACCACTTCGTCGGGCAGCAGATCCAGCGCCATGTCGAGAAAGGCCGAGCCGGGTGAGCACCGGGCCAGGGCCAGCAGCATCAGCGCACCGAGCTGGCCCGGCTGCTCAGTCGCCAGCGCCAGCAGCATGCTCTGACTGTCGTTGCGCGTGCGCGGGGTGTCGTGCACATCGAGGATGGCGGTGATCGTGTCACTCAAGCGTGGGGCTCCTTGCCATTGGACGCTGATGGTGCCAGACATCAGCGATCACCACGACGAATACAATGGCGGCATGACCCGCCAGCTGCCCTGGCGCCTGGCCGATGCGCCGGACGCCCCCTTCCCTCCGGCCGAGACCGCCCTGCGCCAGCCCGACGGCCTGCTCGCGGTGGGCGGCGACCTGCATCCGGTGCGACTGCTCAATGCCTATGCCGGCGGCATCTTTCCGTGGTTCAGCGAGGGCGAGCCAATCCTGTGGTGGTCGCCGGACCCGCGCATGGTGTTCCGCACCGAGGGCGTGCATCTGTCCAGCCGCTTCCGCCGCCAGTTGCGCAGCAGCACGTGGGAGATCACCGCCGACACCGCCTTCAGCCGTGTGATGCGTGCCTGCGCTGCAGCGCCGCGGCCCGGCCAGGACGGTACGTGGATCAGCCCGGCGATGGTCGAGGCTTACAGCCAGCTGCACGATCTCGGCTTCGCCCATTCCTTCGAAGTCTGGGATCGGCAGACGCTGGTCGGCGGCATCTACGGCGTCGCGATCGGCGCCATGTTCTTCGGCGAGAGCATGTTCAGTGGCGCCAGCGGCGGCTCCAAGATCGCCCTGGCCGCCCTGGCATCCACCCTGCGTGGTTGGGGCTGGGAACTGATCGATGCCCAGGTGGAGAATCCGCACCTGCTGCGGATGGGCGCCGAACACCTGCCGCGCGCGGACTTTCTGGAGCACGTCCGTCAGGCCGTGCACCGTGACGGCCGTGAAGGCCCCTGGATCCAGGCGGTAGGACGCTTGCCAGCACGGCGTTTGGCCGGGGGTTAACACAAACTTTGCAAGCCAGGCCCATCACGCGTAAAATACCGCGCCTTAGGCCCAGCGTGGCCGTTTTCTGAACCGCACAGGACTACATGTCGAAAGACGATTCCATCGAGTTCGAGGGCACCGTCAGCGAGACGCTGCCGAACACCACTTTCCGCGTTCGTCTGGAAAATGGGCACGAAATCATCGCCCACATCTCCGGCCGCATGCGCAAGAACTACATCCGCATCCTCACCGGTGACCGGGTCAAGGTTGAAATGACCCCGTACGACCTGACCAAGGGTCGTATCACCTACCGCATGAAGTAAGCGGTCGGCGCACTGCGCCACTCCGACAGGGCCGGCCTCGCTGCTGGCCTTTTGTCGTGCGCGAAAGAAAGTTCCAGACTTCGCCCGCAGCGCATTTTCGTCCCTGTCCAACATCCAGCATCGCGATTGCACATTCCGCACGAGGCGGTCGCATTCGTCATCGGGGATGGCGGCGCCAGCAGGGATTTCGTTCAATCGCGGCCTGATGCGCCAAAGGTCATCGTGACCGATCTCACCATGGCGTCGGTCAGCCCTGCTTGCGGCAGATTCGCATTTGCAGCGACAGCGGCATCGTGGGATCCGATCCAGTCCGGATCGCCACCCCCGCCCGATCATGAACGCCCTGCTCCCGCACGTCCTGCTGCCGGCAGTTCTGCTGGCCAGCCTCCCCCTGTCGGCGCGCGCCGCCGAACCCGCCAAACCCGCCAAACCCTCCACCCCGGCCGAGTGCATCGCCCTCGGCACCAGCCGCGACATCCGCCCCTCCAGTACGGAACGCGAAGTGCTGCTGCGCGACGGCAACAACCACTATCGGGTCCACCTGCAGAAGCGCTGCCTGGGCGCCGCGGCATCGGCCAGCTACGTCTTCTTCACACCCAACACGACCGAGCAGATCTGTGGCGATGCTCGCAGCACGCTGCAGACCGACAGCAACCACTGCACCGTGACCTGGATCGAGCCGGTCGATGCGGCAACCTTCAAGCGCCTGGCCCAGCAGGGACGTTGAAGGGCGGATACGCAACAAGGGCGGCCGGAGCCGCCCTTGTTTTCCAACCGCACCCGGAATGGATCCGGCGCCGCCTTACTCCACCGTCACCGGCAGCAGGCGCTCTGGTTCGGCCTGGGTCTCGACCACCAGCTCGTCGTCGCGGACGTCGATGCTGACCTTGCCACCGTTGACCAGCTTGCCGAACAGCAACTCGTCGGCCAGCGGACGCTTGATCTTGTCCTGGATCACGCGGGCCATCGGGCGGGCACCCATCAGCGGGTCGAAACCATGGTGGGCCAGCCAATCACGCGCGGTCGGCGTGGCCGACAGGCTGACGTGCTTGTCCTGCAGCAGCATCTCAAGCTCGATCAGGAACTTGTCGACCACGCGCAGGATGTGCTCGAAGCCCAGCGCCTGGAACTGCACCACCGCGTCGAGGCGGTTGCGGAATTCCGGGGTGAAGCTGCGACGGATGGTCTCCATCGCGTCGGTGGCATGATCCTGCTTGGTGAAACCGATCGAACGCCGCGAAGCCTGCGCCGCGCCGGCATTGGTGGTCATCACCAGCACCACGTTCTTGAAGTTGGCTTCACGACCGTTGGTATCGGTCAGCACGCCGCGGTCCATCACCTGCAACAGGATGTTGAAGATGTCCGGGTGCGCCTTCTCGATCTCGTCCAGCAGCAGCACGCAATGCGGCGTCTTGACGATCTTCTCGGTCAGCAGGCCGCCCTGGTCGAAGCCGACGTAACCCGGAGGGGCACCGATCAGGCGACTGATCGAATGCGGTTCCATGTACTCGGACATGTCGAAGCGGACCAGCTCAATGCCCAGCTGTAGTGCCAGCTGCTTGGTCACCTCGGTCTTGCCGACACCGGTCGGACCGGCAAACAGGAAGTTACCGATCGGCTTTTCCGGATTGCCCAGGCCCGAACGGGCCAGCTTGATCGCCGAGGACAGCGTCTCGATGGCCGGGTCCTGGCCAAAGATCACCATCTTCAGGTTGCGCTCCAGGTGCTGCAGCACATCCTTGTCGGTGGCGCTGACCTGCTTGGTCGGAATGCGCGCCATCTTGGCGACGATCGCCTCCACTTCCTCGACGTCGATCAGCTCCTTGCGCTGGCCTTCCGGCAGCAGGCGCTGGCGGGCGCCGGCCTCGTCGATCACGTCGATGGCCTTGTCCGGCAGCAGGCGGTCGCCGATGTGCTTGACCGACAGGTCCACCGCAGCCTGCAGTGCCTCGTCTGAATAGGTCACGCCGTGGTGCAGCTCGTACTTGGACTTCAGGCCCTGCAGGATCTCGTAGGTCTCGCCGACGGTCGGCTCAACGATGTCGATCTTCTGGAAGCGACGGGCCAGCGCCCGGTCTTTCTCGAAGATGCCACGGTATTCCTGGAAGGTGGTCGAGCCGATGCAGCGCAGCTCGCCGGACGCCAGCGCCGGCTTGATCAGGTTGGACGCATCCATGGTGCCGCCCGACGCCGAGCCGGCACCGATGATGGTGTGGATCTCGTCGATGAACAGCACCGCGTTGGGCACCTTCTTCAGCGCGGTCAGCACGCTCTTCAGGCGCTTTTCGAAGTCGCCGCGGTACTTGGTGCCGGCCACCAGCGCGCCCAGGTCGAGCGAGTAGATCACCGCGTCGGCCAGTACCTCAGGCACCGAGCCCTCGACGATGCGGCGGGCCAGGCCCTCGGCGATGGCGGTCTTGCCCACGCCGGCCTCGCCCACGTAAAGCGGATTGTTCTTGCGGCGGCGGCACAGGACCTGGATGGTGCGCTCGATCTCGTCGGCACGACCGACCAGCGGGTCGATGCGACCGGCCCGGGCCTGTTCATTGAGGTTGCTGGCGAACTCGGTCAGGGCATCTCCCTTCGGCTCTCCCTCCCCGCCTTCGATGCGGCCTTCGCCCTCGGAGGACGAGGACGGCTGCTCGCCTTCTTCGCCCAGCTTGGCAATGCCATGGGAAAGGTAATTGACCACGTCCAGCCGGGTGACGTCCTGCTGGTTGAGGTAATAGACGGCGTGGGAGTCCTTTTCGCCGAAGATGGCGACCAGCACATTGGCGCCGGTGACTTCCTTCTTGCCCGAGGACTGCACGTGGTACACGGCCCGCTGCAGCACGCGCTGGAAGCCCAGGGTCGGCTGGGTATCGCGGCCGTCATCTTCGGCCAGGCGGGACACGGAGGCCTCGATGGCCTGCTCAAGCTCCTGGCGCAGGCGTTCGGCGTCTGCACCACAGGCTTTCAGTACGGCCTGGGCGGACGGGTTGTCGAGCAGTGCCAACAGCAGGTGTTCGACCGTCATGAACTCATGCCGGGCCTCACGGGCGCGCTTGTAGCACTGGCCGATGGTGTGTTCGAGGTCTTTGCTGAACATGGATTACTCCGGCGGCAGATAGGGACAATATGCGGCCTGACTACGCGATTTCCATCACCCTAGCGGATTGCTGCGTTCAGATGGCGTTAGCAGTGCGAATCGCTTGATCTTCATTCACCCCAGGACAGCCCACCCAGCATGAGCGAACCCTACCTGAGCCGCTGGCGATTGCGGCGTGATGGCGCGGCCATCGAAACGCCCCATGCCCAGCTCTGGCCGGTGCTGACCGCCGCCGGAGAGCCGGCCATGCTGAAGATCAGCAGCGAAACCGAAGAGCAGAACAGCCATCGCCTGCTGCGCTGGTGGGAAGGCGATGGCGCCGCCCGCCTGCTGGCCCACGAGGGGCCGGCGATCCTGATCGAACGTGCCGGCGGCGACTCGCTGCGGCAACGTTCGATAGGGGGCGACGATGACGCCTGCACCACGATCCTGTGCCAGGTCCTGCAGCGGCTGCACCGGCCACGGAGCGCGCCGCCAGCGGAACTGGTCTGCCTCCGTAGATGGTTCGCCGACCTGCTGCAGCCAAGGGCCGTGCTGCCGCCACTGCTGGAACAGTGCAGATCACTCGCGGAGGCGTTGCTGCAGGAAGAGCGCGAGATCCGGCCGCTGCATGGCGACCTGCACCACGACAACGTGCTCGATTTCGGCGCGCGCGGCTGGCTGGCGATCGACCCGAAGCGGCTGCTGGGTGATCGTGCCTTTGATTACACGACGATGTTCAGCAACCCGGATCTCTGCGGTCCCGGCATCCACGTTGCCACGCGGCCCGAACGGTTTGCCGCCCGGCTGGAACAGGTCAGTGTGCTGGCAGGCGTGGAGCGCACGCGCCTGCTGCGCTGGATTGCAGCCAGCGCGGGGCTGTCAGCGGTGTGGTTCCGGGACGACGGCGACCCCGCCGAGGTCGACGAGGCAGTGGCACGCATGGCGCTGGAGGCGTTGGCGGAGGCGTGACCTCCGCGCCTGGTGGGCGCACTCCATCCGGGATCATTGCGCCGGGACGAAAAGCAGCCGAGCATGGGCTCGGCTCAACAGGTTTCTGCCTTGGCAGGTGCCCACCTTGGTGGGCACGCCGTGTCCGGAGTCGATGTACCCGGACGAGGATCGGCTGCCGGTCAGGCCTTTTCCATCGTGCACAGCAGCGGGTGCTGGTTCATCCGCGAATACTCGTTGACCTGGGCCACCTTGGTCTCGGCCACTTCGCGGGTGAACACCCCGCACACGCCACGGCCGCGGGTATGGACGTGCAGCATCACCTGCGTGGCCTTGTCCAGGTCCATGCTGAAGAACTGCTGGAGCACGTCCACCACGAAATCCATCGGGGTGTAGTCGTCGTTGAGCAGCATCACCTGGTAGAACGGCGGCGGCGCCACTTCCGGGCGCGCGGGCTCCACGGCAACGCCGTGCTCGTGATGGGAATCGGGGGAAGACTCATGGGGCATCTGCCCATTATAGAGGCACGGGCAAGCCTGCATCGGGCTGCCGCAGATTGGACGCCACGCACGCCCACCGTCACAATTGCACCCTCTCTCAACACTGTTTCACAGGATCTTCATGAAAAGGACCCTTCTCCCCGCCCTGCTGATCGCCCTGGCTGCCGCCGGCTCCGCTGCCGCCGCAGACGCCGACAAGGCCGTGGCCCGCCACCTGGACAAGCTGGGTTACACCTACGAAGTGGACGAGGATGGCGACTACCGCATGGTGTTCGACGTCGAGGGTGACCGCACCCAGATGGTCTATGTGCGCTCGTCGGTGGAAGATTTCGGCAGCCACAACATCCGCGAGATCTGGTCGCCGGCCTACAGCGCCAAGACCAAGCAGTTCCCGGTGGCCGTGGCCAACCGCCTGCTGGAAGATTCGCAGGACGCCAAGATGGGCGGCTGGGTGAAGCAGGACACCACCGCGATGTTCGTGGTCAAGATCGACGCCGATGCCACCGCCGACCAGCTCAGCGACGCCATCGACGCGGCCATCCGCACCGCCGACGCCATGGAGCTGGAACTGACCAAGAAGGACGAATTCTGAGTTGAACGCCACGCCGGACCCGCGCTGGGCACCGCACGCCACTGTCGCCACCGTGGTGGTCGACGGCGGCCGCGTGTTGCTGGTTGAAGAGACCATCGACGGCCGCCAGGTGCTGAACCAGCCGGCCGGCCACCTCGAGCCGGGCGAAAGCCTGGCCGAGGCAGCCCTGCGCGAGACCCGCGAGGAAACCGGCTGGACCGTGCAGCTGACCCACTTCATCGGCTGCTACCAGTGGACTGCCGGCGACGGAACAGCCTTTCTGCGCTTCTGCTACGCAGCCCGCCCGGTCTCGCACGACCCGGCGCAGCCGCTGGACACCGGCATCGACCGCGCGCTGTGGCTGACCCCGGCCGAACTGCAGGCCGCCGGTGAACGCCTGCGCAGCCCGCTCGTCTGGCAGGTGGTGGCCGATTACCTGGGTGGCCAGCGCCACCCACTTTCCCTGGTCCGGGAGGTCGCATGAGCACTCCGCGCGTGATGGTGGGCGTTTCCGGTGGCGTCGACTCCTCGGTCGCCGCCTGGCGCCTGGTACAGCAGGGCGAAGCCGTGGCCGGCCTGTTCATGCAGAACTGGGCCGACGACGGCAGTGGCGATTGCCGCGCGGAGGACGACCGCCGCGACGCGGTGGCCGTCTGCGGCCTGCTCGGCATCCCCTTCCACTTCCGCGATTTCTCCAGCGAATACTGGCAGGGCGTGTTCGAGCACTTCCTGACCGAGTACGCGGCCGGGCGCACGCCGAACCCGGACGTGCTGTGCAACCGCGAAGTGAAGTTCAAGCACTTCCTGGACGCCGCCCGCGAGCTGGGCGCCGAACGCATCGCCACCGGCCACTACGCGCGGGTGACCCAGCGCGGCCATCAGTGGCTGCTGCTGCGTGGTGCCGACCGCTCCAAGGACCAGAGCTACTTCCTGCACCAGCTGGGCCAGGAACAGCTGTCGGCGACCCTGTTCCCGATCGGCGACCTGGAAAAGACCGACCTGCGCCGGATCGCGCGTGACGTCAGCCTGCCGACCCACGCCAAGAAGGACTCCACCGGGATCTGCTTCATTGGTGAGCGCGACTTCCGTGAATTCCTCGGCCGCTACCTGCCGGCCAAGCCCGGCCAGATCCTCGACCCGGCCGACGGCAGCGTGATCGCCGAGCATCCGGGTGTGTTCTATTTCACCCTGGGCCAGCGCGAGGGCCTGAACATCGGCGGCGTGCGTGGCCGCCCGGCCGCGCCGTGGTACGTGGTTGGCAAGGACGTGGCCAGCAACGTGCTGTACGTGGACCAGGACCGTGACAGCAAGTGGATGCTGTCCGAGCGCCTGCGCTCGGAAACCGCGCACTGGATCGCCGGTTCGCCGCCGGCACGGCGCTTCGAATGCACCGCCCAGACCCGCTACCGCCAACCCGACGAGCCGTGTACGGTCGATGTGCTGGACGATGGCAGCGTGCTGGTCACCTTCGCGCGCCCGCAGCGCGCCGTTACCCCTGGTCAATCGCTGGTGCTGTATGACGGTGATGTGTGCCTGGGTGGCGCGGTGATCGCCGCCACCGATGCGCCGCTGGAACAGCGCCTGCGCACCACCCCTTCCCCTTTTGAGGTAATCGCTGCATGAGTTTCACTGTCGACGACCGCGTCCTGGCTTTGGCCGGCATTGCCCAGGCCCTGCAGCAGGTACGCCGTATCGCCGATACCGGCCATTCCGACGCCGCCGCCGTGCGCACCGCCGTGGACAGCGTGTTCCGCGTCGATGCGTCCTCGCCGCAGGAGGTGTTCGGTGACCGCCATGCACTGAAGTCCGGCCTGCGCCTGCTGCACAACTACTTCCGCAGCCAGGGCCAGGACCCGATCCTGCCCAAGCTGGCCCTGTCGGTGCTGCAGCTGGAGCGCCGCTTCGTTCAGGATGGCGCCACCGTGAACAAGGTCGCCTCGGGCATCGAGCGCGCCCAGCGCCAGGCCACCGAACTGGGCGACAGCGGCCACCCGGACGTGCTGGCCAACCTGGGCGGCCTGTACGCCGACACCATCAGCCACCTGAAACCGCGGGTCATGGTGCAGGGCAACCCGCACTACCTGGGCCAGGCCGGCGTGGTGGCCGAGATCCGCGCCCTGCTGCTGGCGGCGGTGCGCTCGGCGGTGCTGTGGCGCCAGCTGGGCGGCAGCTACTGGGACTTCCTGTTCAGCCGCAAGGCGATGATCGAAGCCGTGGACCGGCAGCTGGCCTGAGCCGCATGAGGTCGGATCCCTTTCCGGCACGGAAAGGGCTCTGACCCCGAGGCCGCCAAGGCGTCGGAAAACCGGCGCATTCAGAATGCACTTCGAGGCATTTCGACGTTAAAGAGAAAGGGGGTACGGCCGATACATCCTCCGTGCACCTCCCGAGAACGTCCATGTACTCACGCATTTTCATCCGTCTGGCCGCCCCCCTGGCTCTGACCCTGCTGCTCCCCTTCGCCATCGGTTTCGAATGGCCGGCCGCCCTGCGTTGGGCGATCCTGACCACGATGACGCTGAGCTGGCTTGGCTTTGCGTGGTGGACCACCCGCGCCCAGGCGCACCGCTCCCCCGAACACGCCCGTGTCCTGCGTGAGCAGGACCAGTTGCTGACCGAACTGCGCAACTTCGTCGGCAACGAGATCGACGGTTCGCGTGGCGAAGTGGAACGCGCCCGTGACCTGATCCGCCAGGCCGTCTCCAGCCTCGGCGGCAGCTTCGATGCAATGAACCGCAAGTCGCGCCAGCAGAGCCAGGCCTTGTCGCGCATCGTCGACCGCGCCGGCGATGAAGGCAGCGCTGGCCTCGACGTTGCCCGCTTTGCCCAGCATGCCAGCCACCGCATGGAACAGCTGGTGGAAGCACTGGAACAGGTGAGCGGCCAGAGCAGCACCACCGTGCAGCACATCGATCAGATGGCACAGCACCTGGATGGCATCTTCGCGCTGCTGGAAGACGTCAAGTCGATCGCCGACCAGACCAACCTGCTGGCCCTGAACGCTGCAATCGAAGCGGCGCGTGCCGGTGAAGCCGGTCGTGGCTTCGCGGTGGTCGCCGACGAAGTGCGCAACCTGTCCGAGCGCTCGACCACCTTCAACGAGCAGATCCGCAAGCTGGCGCACAGCTCCAAGGACGCCATTGCCAAGGTGCGCGAGACGGTTTCGCACATGGCCTCGCGCGACATGGACCGCTCCCGCGAAGCCCGCCAGGAAGCGGCGGCGATGCTCGACAACGTCGCGCAGATCAACGCCTCGCTGGGCGACGGCATGCGCGAAGTGTCCGAGTGCGCCCGCTCGATCGATGGCAGCGTGGCCGAAGCGGTGCGCGCCCTGCAGTTCGAGGACATTGCCACCCAGGCGCTGGGCGGCGTGCACACCCACCTGGACCGCCTGACCGCGATCAACCGCGAAGCGGTGGCCCTGCAGGAACTGCTGCATCGCAACGGCGGCGTGTTCGACGAAGAGATCGCCACCGCCCTGCAGCGCACCGGCAGCCGACTGCGCGAGCTGCGCAGCGAATGGGAACGCCCGCCGCACAAGCCTGTTGCCCAGCAGAGCATGGGCGCCGGCACCGTCGAGCTGTTCTGACCCTGATGTCCGCTGCCGTCGCCGGCAGCCCGCAAGGCCCCGGTTCGTCCGGGGCCTTTGCCTGTAACCCGCCGTTGGATGCATCCTGTACACGCACCATGACCCTGATCCGCGCCCTGCCCTCCCTCACCGACACCGAGCGCCCGCGCAACGCGAGCGTGCGTGAGCAGCTGCAACAGCTGGAAGAGGTCGCCCGCGAGGAGATCCGCGAGCTGCAGCAGCTGGCGGATGCGCGGCCCGCCCCGTCTCGCGCGGACGAGGAGCTGCTGGGACTGGCGTGGGACCTGGGGTTGGACGGCGAGGCGCTGAAGTAGATCCACGCCATGCGTGGATAGGCCGTCGCGCATGGCATGATCCACCGGTCCCCTTCATGGAAGACCGATGGCCATCGTCCTGATCGCACTTCTGCTGATCGAGACCGTCCTTATGATGGCCTGGGCGGCCAGCTATTTCAGCTGGGGCATCACCCTGTTCAACGAACGCATCGCAGCGTCGCCCGCCATGCAGGCCCGGCTCTCGCTGGGCAGCCTGGAACGTGACCTGCCGCAGGACAAATGGCTGGACCTGGCCTTCCATGCGCTACCCGACGGCAGCATGGCGTTCCGCGAGAGCTTCGCGCCGAGCTTCGGCCTGCGCTATTTCCCGGTGATGCGAGGACGCGTCGTGCTCAACGCGCGACGGCATGAGGTGCGGGTGATCGGCCTGTGCAGCTGGTTCGTGGCAATCCTGTCGCTGGTGCTGTTGCCGCTGGTGGCGATGCGCCCGATGGTGGCGCCGCTGCTGGTGGTGCTGCCGCTGTTCCTGGCCAGCTATCTGGTGCAGAGGCGGCGCTATGCGGCCATTGTCGAGGCCTTGCGCATGCAGTTGAAGTCGGAGTTTCCAAGGTAGATCCACGCCATGCGTGGATGATCGCGCGTCCAGGCATCAGTGCCGACCAACGGTCGGCACCCACCAAAGCGGATTGCGGTAGACCTACGCCATGCGAGGATAGACACAGCAGCCAAGGTCAATTCCAACCAGTGCAGCTGATCAGCGCACCAGCACTGCTTCGCCGCTGGCGTCGGTGCGCATCGGGGCCGGGTGCTGCTGGCGCAGCCACTGCGCCAGGTCACGCGGGCTGAGCGGGCGCGAGTACAGGTAGCCCTGGATCTCGTCGCAGCCCTGGCGGCGCAGCATGTCTTCTTCCTGGTGCGTTTCCACGCCCTCGGCCACCACCTTCATGCCCAGCGCGTGGCCCAGGTGCACGATGGCCTGGGTTACTTCGGCCGTGCCCGAATCATGCAGCATGCCCTGCACGAAACTGCGGTCGATCTTCAGGCGACCGACCGGGAAGCGGTTGAGATAATTGAGGTTGGAGAAGCCGGTACCGAAGTCATCCACCGCCAGCGGTACGCCGTGCCGTTCCAGCACATCGAAGCAATGGCGCAGGATGTCGGTGTCACGGATCAGCGCGGACTCAGTCAGCTCCAACTCCAGCCGTTGCGGCGGCCAGCCGTGGGCATGGCAGATCTCGATCACACGTTCGGCAAAGCCGCGGTCACGCAACTGCACCGCGGATACATTGACCGCGATGCGGTCGAAACGCAGCCCAGCCCGGTCCCAGGCCATCGCCTGACGGCAGGCTTCGTTCAACACCCAGTCACCGATCCGAACGATCTCACCGCACTTTTCGGCAATCGGAATGAACTCGGCCGGGCTGCAGTAGCCAATGCCGGGGCGGTGCCAGCGCAGCAGTGCCTCGATCGCCGGCGGCTCGCCGTGATGGGCGTCCAGCAGCGGCTGGTAGGCCAGACTGAACTCGTCGCGCTCGATGGCCCCGTGCAGCGCATGTTCGAGCTCGAGCCGGCGCTGGATGCGGGCCAACGCGTCCTGGCTGTAGTACTGGTAGGTGTTGCGCCCCGCTTCCTTGGCCGCATACATCGCGGCATCGGCCGCGCGCAGCAGCGAATCAAAATCGGTCTGAGCCTCACCGAGCATGGCGATGCCCACGCTGGCACCGACCTTCAGCGTGGTCTCACCCCGGCGCAGCGGCTCGGCCAGCGAAGCAATCAACTTGCGCGCGACGTGGCCGGCGTCTTCCGGCTCGGCCAGGTCGCGCAGCACCACGATGAATTCGTCGCCACTGAAGCGGCCAAACAGGTCGTTGTTGCGCAGGTTCTGGTGCAGGCGCGTGGCCGCGGCCTTCAGCAGCGCATCACCGGTGGCATGACCGAAGCTGTCGTTGATGGTCTTGAAGCCATCCAGGTCGATGAACAGCATCGCCAGCGATGTGCCACGGTCGCGCGCTTCCTCGATTGCCTCGGCGGTCTGCTCGCCGAGCAGCACGCGATTGGGCAGGCCGGTGAGCAGATCGTAGTGCGCCAGCAGCTCGATGCGCTCATTGGCCTCGCGCTCGCGGGTGATGTCACGGAACAGCACCACGAAGCGCGGTGGCAGGCCGTCGCGGCGGTCCAGCTCGATCAGCACCTGCACCCAGACGCGCAGGCCGGACTGGCGGTAGAAGCACAGGTCCAGCTGCTCCGGCAGGCCGCCGTTGGCGATACGGGCGAGCGCCGCTTCGAAGGCGTTGCGTGAGTCCTCGGTGTACAACGCCAGCGCCTGGTCGAGGGTGATCGGTTCCTTGCGCAGGCCGTGGATGCGGTAGCACTCCTCGGTCCACTGCATGCTGCGGGTCAGCACTTCGATTTCGCAGCCGCCGATGCGGCCCAGCGCGGAAACCCGGTTCAGCAGTTCGGTGCGCCAGCGGATCAGTGCATCGGTCTGGTGCTGCTCGGTGATGTTCTGCACCTGGCCGAGCAGGCGCTTGGGCTGGCCATCCATGTCCAGCAGCGGCTGCATCCACAGGCGCAGATGCTGCGACGGTTCATTGCCCCGGGTCAGTTCCAGTTCGATGTTGGCGGCCCGGCCATCGCGCCACAGGCGCCGCCATGCTGCGCGCAACGCTCCCCGCGATCGCGGGTGCAGCTGCTTCAACCAGCGTCGCTGGCCGGGTGCACTGCCCTGCTCCAGCGCCAGCATCGAGCGCAGCTCCGGCGACCACCAGAATTGACCGCTGTTGGGGTCGAACGACCAGCTGCCCATGCTGGCGATGCGCTGGGCCTCGCTCAGGTGCAGCTGCTGTTCCTGAAGCAGCCCTTCCAGCTGCTTCTGCTGTTCGATATCGGTATGCGTACCGACCATGCGCAGCGGCTGGCCATCGGCGGTGCGGGCGACGACGCGACCGCGGTCCAGTACCCAACGCCATTGGCCATCGGCCTGGCGGAAGCGGAACTGTGCGCTGTACTGCTCGCTCAGGCCACGCAGATGCTCGTCCAGTGCAAGCCGCGCCTGGGCGATATCCTCGCTGTGCACGCGGGCCAGAATCCCGGGGGCGGTTTCATCACCCAGTGCCGGGGTGCGCAGCACACGGTCGCTGGGAATGTCCCAGTCCCAGAGGCTGTGGCCGGCACTGTCCAGCGCCAGCTCCCAGCGCCCGCCGCCGCCGAGCGGCACCGGTTCGGGAATGCTCAGCGTAAAGGCCAGCAGATTGCCCGCGCCATCGTGCACGGCACGCAGGTGACCATCGTAGTGCCCGTGCGGGCCGCCCGGCAGCGTGCAGGCCACGATGCCGCCGTCGGCGGCCATCAGGCGTAGATCTTCCAGCATCGGCGCGTACGCGGCCACGGTAGCCGGCAGGCCATGCTCGCGCGCAGCCGGATTGGCCGCCAGCGGGCGGCCCGTGCGGTCGACGATGACCAGCGCAGACGCAAGCGGGTGCTGCAGCAGGCTGGCGATGATCCCTTGGTCCACGCGATCTTGCTCCGGATGACACGCCCGTCAGCGGGGCACGCAGTGGTTAACGGCGCCTGCGGCGGATAATTGAGTGGTCAGGGCACACCCGCGCGGTAAGATGGCCGGCGCCCCTTTCTTCCGCCCTGTCCATGCCCGCAGAACCGACCGGCAACGCCCCAGTTCCCGACCCGCGGATGGCGCAGGCGCTGAGCCGCGACCGGCGCCGGGTGGTGCTGAGCTACCTGGCGATGGCACTGGCCTGGATGATCGCAACCGACGGCGCCATACGGGCGCTGGTGCCCGACCCGCAGCAGGCCGCGTTGTGGCAGAGCCTGAAGGGTTCGTTCTTCGCTGTGGCCAGCGCCGGCCTGCTCTACCTGCTGCTGCGCCCCCTGGCCGAGCATGTGCTGCATACCCATGCTCGTCAGCAAACCTCAGAACTGCGCCTGCGGCAGATGTTCGAGGGCAATCCTGGCCCGATCCTGGTCTACGACCTGGACACGCTCGCGATCCTCGACGCGAACCCGGCGGCCTGTACCGCCTTCGGCTGGGACCGTGACGAACTGCTGGAACAGACCATCGACGCGCTGTGGCCGCCAGGCCAGGACCATGCGCTGCAGACCAAGTTGGAGGCGATCCGCGAGGCACCGGAAGAACTGTGCATCCTGCGTACCCCGCTGCAGCTGCGTGATGGCTCGCTGCGGCAGATGGAACTGCGCTCCAATGCCATCAGCTATGACGGCCACAACGCCCGCTTGTTGATTGCCATCGACCGCACCGCCGAGGATCTGGCCCAGCTGCGCCGCGACCAGGCGCTGGCCCGGGTGGAGGAAGCCCACGAGCTGGCCCGCATCGGCGCCTGGGAGCTGGACCCCTCCACCGGGTTCGGCCGCTACTCGAACCAGGTCTACCGCCTGCTCGGCCGCCGCCCGCCCGAGGCCCGGCGCTGGCATCGCTTCGACGAACTGCTGGTGCCGGCCGACCCTGCCACCGCGACCCAGACCGAACAGCTGTTGGCCGAGCTCTGCTCCGGCGAGCCGGTCCAGGTGGACGTGCTGCTGCCACTGCTGTCGATGGATGGCCGCGCATTGATGGTGCATCTGCGTGCTGCCAGCGGCATCGACGAGGCCGGCCGCAAGCGCGTGCTGGGCACGCTGCAGGACGTGACAGAGCGCGAGCAGTCGCGGCGCCTGCTGCGCGAACGCGAGGAACAGTTCCGCGAACTGGTTCGGGTACTGCCCGACGGCGTGGTGATCCTCTCCGACGAACACGTGCTGTACGCCAACGCCTGGGCCGCCAGCCTGTTCGGCTATGGCAGCCACACCCTGCTCGGCGAGCCCCTGTCGGCACTGGTGGACAACGCCGATCTGGCCCGCGTGCGCAGCCAGCTGCGGGCAGGCCAGCCCCACCTGGGGCCCGGTCACAGCAGCGTGGTGGCAATGCAGCGCGCTGACGGCCGCAGCTTCCATGCCGGCCTGGCAGTGGGTGAAGTGCGTTATGGCGGACGCGACTGCAAGCTGCTGATCGTGCGCGACCTGAGCGATGCCGAGCGCACCCGCAGCGCACTGGAAACCAGCAACCGTGAACTGCAGGCGATGGCCGGCCGCCTGTTCTCGCTGCAGGAGGACGAACGCCGCGCGATATCGCGCGACCTGCACGACGACATCGGCCAGGCCATCACGGCGATCAAGCTGTCCGCCCATGCTGCGCAGGACGAGCATGATCCGCAGCGCCGCGCCGAGGATCTGGCACAGATCGTCAGCCTGGCCGACACCACCGTGGCCAAACTGCGCGACATCTCCACCCTGCTGCGCCCGCCGCAGCTGGACGCGCTGGGCCTGGAAGCAGCCCTGAGCTGGCAGGCACGGGTGCTGTTCCGTTCCTCGCCGGTGGAACTGCTGGCCGAGATCGAGCCCCTGCCGCACCGTCCTGACAACAGCATCGAGCAGGCCTGCTTCCGTATCGCGCAGGAGAGCCTGACCAATGCCCTGCGCCACGCCCGCGCCAGCCAGGTCCTGCTGCAGCTGCGCGATGTCGGCCAGCGCGGACTGCACCTGCAGATCCGTGATGATGGCGAGGGCTTCGACCCGGACGGGCCACGAGGCCTGGGCCTGATCGTGATGCGCGAACGTGCGCAGAGCGTCGGCGGCCACGTGCGGATCGAATCCGCGCACGGCGAAGGCACCCTGATCGACGTTCATCTCCCTTACCAGGCGGCCAGCATGGCTGCCGTCGAGTCACCGGAATACTGAGCCTATGTGGAATCCCAACCTGCCCCCGGTCAGCATCGATGATGCGCCCGACCGCCTCGGCGCCGGCAACCCCGAGCTGCAGGCGATGGTCGCCGAAGCGGCCTCGGGCGGCACCGCACTGATGCTGATGCATGTGGACATCGACCACTTCGCCTCGGTCAACGAGAACATGAGTGCCGAGGTGGGAGACCAGGCGCTGGTCCTGGTGGCGCAGCGGCTGCAGTCCTATCTGCGCGGGCGCGGCAAGCTGTGGCGCCATGGTAGTGACGAATTCCTGATCGCGGTGCCCCGCACTGCCGACGTGCCGCTGCCGGAAGACTTCGCCGAAGAGATCCGCCAGCAGATGGAACTGCCGCTGTCGGTGCTGCCGTACACGTTGTTCATGACCGGCAAACTGGGCGTGAGCCTGTGCCCGGAGCATGCCAGCGGCACGTCACGCCTGCTCGACCACGCCGAAGACGCGCTGTACCAGGCCGCGCGCGAAGGCGGCAACGCGGTGCGCATCCACGCGGTGGATACTCCGCCAAGCGCGCACAGCGAGAGCATCATCGCGCGGCAGATCGTCGACGCCATTCCCAATGGCGAATTGAAACTGCGCTACCAGCCGCTGGTCAGCGCTCGTGATGGCCACGTGGTCGGCATGGAAGCGCTGTTGCGCTGGCAGTCGCCGACGCTGGGCATGCTGGTACCGGAGCGCTTCATGCGCACCGCCGAGCGGCTGGGCATCATCGTGCAGATCGGCACCTGGGTGCTGGAAGGCGCACTGAAGCAGGCCCGCCTGTGGCGCGACCAAGGCTTCGACGACTTCACCATCGCCGTGAATGTCTCCACCCTGCAGTTGCTGCGGCCCAACTTCTTCGCTGAGGTCATGGGCCTGATCCAGGCCGCCGGCGTGCCGGCGCAGATGCTGACACTGGAGATCAACGAAAGCGCGCTGACCAACAACGTCAACTTCGTGCACGAGACGCTGGCCAACCTGCGCAACGAAGGCATCAGCCTGAGCCTGGACAATTTCGGTACCGGCGACTCAAGCCTGAGTGCGCTGGTGCGCTATCCGGTGGACAAGCTGAAGATCGATCGCAGCTTCATCAAGAGCGCACCGGCCGGCAACCGTGAGGCGGCCATCGCCCGCGCGATCATCGCCATGGGCCACCAGCTGGGCATGACGGTGATCGCCAACGGCGTGGAGTCGCAGGCGCAGTTGGGCTTCCTGCGTCGCAACGATTGTGATGTATTCCAGGGCTACCTGTTCGGCGAACCGATGTCCGCCGATGCCGCCGGCATGACCCTGCGCCGCCGCTACCTGCGCCCGGAGGCCTTCGCCGAGACCCGCCCGGATCGCACGCTGCTGTTGCTGGACGACGAAGAGAACGTGCTGCGTTCGCTGGTGCGCCTGTTCCGCCGTGACGGCTACCGCATCCTGGCGGCCGGCAACGTGCGCGATGCGTTCGACCTGCTGGCCATCAACGACGTGCAGGTGATCCTGTCCGACCAGCGCATGAGCGACATGAGCGGCACCGAGTTCCTGGGCCGGGTGAAGATGCTGTACCCGGATACGATCCGCCTGGTGCTGTCCGGCTACACCGATCTGAACACGGTGACCGATGCGATCAACCGCGGCGCGATCTACCGCTTCCTGACCAAGCCGTGGAACGATGACGAACTGCGCAAGCACATCCACCAGGCGTTCCGCACCTACGAGGAACAGCGCCGCAGCAACGCCGGTCCCGCACCGGTGGAGAGCGGAGACGGCGGTGAGGATCGCCCGTTGCGGTAACGGTCCCCTCTGGTAGAGCCGGCCGCTGGCCGGCTGCTCTGGATGTCAGGTTCAATGAGGTTGCCGGCCAGCGGCCGGCACTACCAGAAGCAGTCAGCGCGGCTGCTTCACCGGCAGCACCACGCGGAAGCGCGAGCCTACGCCCGGGGTGCTGTCCAGGTCGATGCGGCCATGGTGCTTGTTGATGATGCTGTAGGAGATCGACAGGCCCAGGCCGGTGCCACTACCCACCGGCTTGGTGGTGAAGAACGGATCGAAGATGCGCTGGCGCAGTTCCGGCGAGATGCCGCCGCCGGTGTCTTCGAACTCGACCCACACGTGATCGCCATCAACGCCGGTGCGCACCGTGATGGTGCCGCGCTCGGCAATGGCATGACCCGCGTTGAGCAGCAGGTTCATGTAGACCTGGTTCAACTCCGACGGCAGGCATTCCACCAACGGCAACTGGCCGAACTCGCGCACCAGGTGCACTTTGTACTTGAGTTCATTCCAGATGATGTTGATGGTCGATTCCAGGCCGGAATGCAGGTCCACCAGCTTCCATGACTCGTCGCGGCCGGAATACGAGAAGTCCTTCAGGTCGCGCACGATGCGGGTGACACGCTCGATGCCTTCGCGCGACTCGGCCATCAGCTGCGGCAGGTCGCGGCTGATGAAATCGATGTCCAGGCGATCACGAATGTCGTCGATTTCCGGGATCAGCGCCTTCGGATCCGGCGCGCGCAGCGCACGTTCGTAAGCCTCGATGACGGTGAACAGGCTGCGCAGGTACTCCTGCAGGCTGCCCAGGTTGGAGTGCACGTAGCCGATCGGGTTGTTGATCTCGTGCGCGACGCCGGCAGCAAGCTGTCCGATCGAGGCCATCTTCTCCGACTGCAGCAGCTTTTCCTGGGTACCGTTCAGGCGCAGGTAGGCCTGGCGCAGCTCGGCATGGCGCTGCTGCAGTTCGCGTTCGTAGTCTTCCTGCCCTTCGATGTGGCGGAACAGGGCCAGGAAGTGCCCCTGGCCGACCGGGCCGTGGTGGTAGAGGTGCGCGATGACCACGCCCTCGCCCAGCGGCAGGCTGCCATTCCAGTGGCCGTGCTGGCGCGCCTGTTCCAACGCATCGGGCGGCAACAGCTCGCGAAGACGCTGCGGCGGAGGCAGACCACCGCCCTCACCACTGGCCAGCAGGTTCTGCGCGGCCGGATTGGCCAGGGCCACCTGCCCGTCTTCGGTGAACAGCAGCAGGCCTTCGCGCAGGCGCTCAAGCAGCGCCTGCAGCACCGGCTGCGGCGGAAGGGGGGCGGTAACCAGGGCGTTGGCAGCGGACACGGCGACTCGGGCATTCGAACAGGCGCCCAATATACGCGGTCACGCAGCGGGCTTCAGCCCGTGTGATGGGGTTGTGCGACCGCCGTCGCGTCAGGCGACGGCGAGTGGACGGCGCGCAGTGACAGTGTGCGCCTGGCCCTTGGCATCGTAGGCCGAGGCATCTTCAGTGCGGCCGAGCTGGCGCAGCGCCCAGTTGACCTCGCGGCGGCGGCGCGACAGCAGCACGCCGTTGGCGCGGTTGCGCTCGGCCAGTTCCTGCAGCTGTTCGCCCTCGCCCACCGGCGGCGCGCCTTCCAGCGCACGCAGCGCTTCCAGCTTGGCCCCGGTGGCCCGGATCAGGGCGTGCACGTCGTGCTCGACCAGGGCCTGGCGTTCAACGTCCAGGGCCTGGGCAAGGCGCTGCAGCGGCTCGCTCATCGCCGCGGTCATCCGTGAAGCTGCTGGTCCAGCTCGAGCATGCGCGATGCGATCGCGTCCGGATTGATCTTGTAGGTGCCGTTCTGCAGCGATTCGCGCACGGCGGCCACGCGCTGGGCGTCGATCGCCGGGGCGGTGGTCAGCTCACGCTCGATGGCCTGCAGATTGGTGGCCTCGCCGGTCAGGCGCAGGCTGTCAGCCGCCTCGACCGGGCGGGTCGGCGCATCGGTGCTGACGCCGGGCTTGTTGGCCGGGGTCGTCACGCTGCGCAGTGCCTGGGGGACCTGCAGGTTGCCGTCGATTTTCTGGCTCATGGGGTGTCCTGGAGTTGCCGTTCACAAGGGATAACGGCCGCAGGGCCGTGATCTTTAGGGATATTTTGCGGTAATTCAACGCGCCACGATTACGTCACCTGCGGCATCGACCGTGCCCTGCACGATCCGCCGCGAGGACAGATTCTCCACCGAGACCCGCTCGTTCTCACCGGCATCACCCATCGCGCGGCCGGCAATACGGACCTCGACCGAGCCGCGACGCGAGACCAGGGCCACATTGTCTCCTCGCTTGATGAGACGCTGCACCACCAGATCGTTGTTCGACAGCAGAGCTCCGGCCTGCAACGGACGGCGGGCGATGCGGCCGATCGCTGCATTGGGGTCGGCCAGCACCGCACCGGCAATCCGGGCGGCATCACGTTGGGCAGTGGTGATATCGGCGGCGGTGAGGGTTTCTCCAGTGCCGATTCCACGGTTGAGCACCAGCACGGTCTGGTTGCGTCGCACCTTTACGGGCACGAACAGGCGCCAACCACCGGCATCGGGGCAGCTGACCTCAACCGTGGTGTTGGCAGTGGGCTGCACCTGCAGTGCGCCCCCACACTTCGGCAGGCGCAGCGCATCGGCCACCTGGGCCTCGCCCTCGCTGCCGGCCGGCAGCGTCGACAGCGCCGCAGTACGGATGCTGGCCACCGGCTGCCAGTCGGAGGCGGTCGCCCATGGCGAGGCCAGCGACAACGCGATGGCGAATATGGATGTGACCCGGCGCATGGCGCCTCCTGTCGAAGGGATCTGGCCCAGGTGCGTGCAAGAGGTGTGCCAGAGGGGCTTGTGTAGAGTCGAGCTTGCTCGACTGCTTTCATGGCCAGTCGAGCAAGCTCGACTCAACAGAGGCAGGGTCTGCATGGCGTGGCGCCATAAAGGCGGTGTGGAGCGCGCGGGCGGCTGAGCGCCCTCAAGTTCGGCGCCTACCCCGCCGATACAGCAGCCATGTCCCATGACCTGCTCAACCGGATCGACCAGCGGACCCGTCTGGCCGGCCACAATCGCCTGGCGCTGCTGCTGTTCCGTCTCGGCGGACGTCAGCTTTTTGGCGTCAATGTCTTCAAGGTGCAGGAAGTCCTGCGGCGCCCGGAGCTGTTCCAGGTGCCCGGGCTGCCCAGCCAGTTCTCCGGCGTGGCCGACGTGCGTGGCCGCTCGGTGCCGGTGCTGGACCTGGGTCTGGCCATCGGCCACCCCGAGCGTGAGCCCGATGCGGACACCTCGCCCGGCTATCTGGTCGTCACCGAATTCAACCGTTCGATCCAGGGCTTCCTGGTCAGCGGCGTCGAGCGCATCGTCAACATCGCGGTGGAAGACATCCACCCGCCGCCGGAACTGGGCGCCGAATCGAGCTATCTGACCGCAGTCACCCGCTTCCAGGGCGAGCTGATCCAGGTGATCGACGTTGAAAGCGTGCTGGCCGATATCGCCCAGGTGCGCGGCGAGGCGGTGCTGGACCCGACCATGGCAATGCCGGCCGACGGCCCGCAGCTGCAGGTGCTGGTGGTGGACGATTCACGCGTCGCCCGTCAGCAGATCCGCAGCGTGCTGGACCAGCTGGGAGTGGGCGCCACCCTGCTTTCCGATGGCAAGCAGGCGTTGGACCACCTGCTGCAGATCCACGCCTCGGGCGAGAACCCGGCCGAGCGCTACGCCATGGTCATCTCGGACATCGAGATGCCGGCCATGGACGGCTACACGCTGACGACGGAAATCCGGCGGCACCCGGGCCTGGCCGGCTTGTACGTGCTGCTGCATACCTCGCTGTCGGGCGTATTCAACAATGCGATGGTCGAGCGCGTCGGCGCCAACGCTTTCGTAGCCAAGTACTCGCCGCACGAGCTGGCCGACTTCGTGCTGGACCGCCTGCGCAAGGTCGCGATGGCGGCCTGACGGCCCTCTCCTGTAGAGCCGAGCCCATGCTCGGCTTGTGCGGCGCCTGAACGAAAGGCAGCCGAGCATGGCTCGGCTCTACAGGATCGCGCGCACTTTGGCACACCCCTTGCAGCTTCCCGGGCAACGTTCCCGTGGGAGTGCACCGTGCGCAACCTGATTACCGACTACCTGGGCGTCCACGCCCAGGCCATGCCGTTGCGCGAACAGCGGATGAAGCTGATCGCCAGCAACCTCGGCAATGCCGACACTCCCGGCTACAAGGCCCAGGACCTGGACTTCGATGCCGCCCTGCGCCACGCCCAGGGGCAGGATGCCAACGGCCTGATGACCACTACCAACGAGCAGCACTACGAAATCAGTAGTGGCCTGAACCCGTTCCAGATCGCGCGCGAAGGCGTGCAGCCCAGCCTGGACGGCAACACCGTCGATCCCGATGCCGAGCGTGCCGCCTATGGCCGCGCCGCACTCGAATACCGCGCTTCGCTCAGCTTCGTCGAGAGCAAGGTGCGTTCCATGCTGACCGCGATCACGGGGCAATAAGCCATGAGCAACCTGCCGATCTTCGATATCGCCGGCTCCGCACTGCAGGCGCAGTCGGTGCGCATGAGCACCATCGCCTCCAACCTTTCCAACGCCGACACCGTCGCTGGTTCCGCCGACGCCGTGTACAAGCCGCTGGAGCCGATCTTCCAGGCTGTAACCAGCAAGAACGATCCGAACATCACCTCGGTGAAGGTCAAGGAAATCACCCAGAGCGATGCGGCACCGATCAAGCGCTACGAGCCGGGCCATCCGCTGGCCGACGGCGATGGCTACATCTACCAGCCCGACGTCGATCCGGTGGCGCAGATGGTCAACCTGATCTCGACCTCGCGCAATTACCAGGCCGGTGTGGAGATGCTGACCACCGCCAAGGAACTGGCCCTGGCCACCCTGACCATGGGCCGCTGAGCCCCGCCGCACCGGATACCGCCATGACCACTTCCGTCAACAACCAGACCAGCCAGGACGTCTATTCCGCGCTGGGCCTGAACGCTCCGAACAGCAACGCCACCAAGAAGAAGAACACGCTGGACCAGGCCGATTTCCTGCGCCTGATGACCGAGCAGCTGCAGCACCAGGATCCGCTGAAGCCGATGGACAACACGCAGATGGTCGCGCAGATGGCGCAGATGTCCACCGTGCAGGGCATCACCGATCTGAACAAGACGGTGAAGGGCTTCCAGGAGTCGATGGCCAGCGACCAGGTGCTGCGTGGTGCTGCGCTGGTCGGCCACCAGGTGCTGGTGCCATCGGAAAAGCTGGTACTGGAAAAGGAAGGCAGCGTCGAAGGCACGGTGGCCGCACCGTCGGCCGGCATCATCACTGTCGACATCACCGATGCCAACGGCGCCAAGGTCACCTCCCTCAGCGTTGAAGCCAAGGCGGCCGGCGAAACCGCCTTCCAGTGGGACGGCAAGGATGCGAACGGCAAGCGCATGGAGCCCGGCAAGTATTCCATCGTCGCCAACCATGTCGACACCGCCGGCAAGAGCACCAAGCTTTCCACCTACGTGCAGGCACCGGTGGAAAGCGTGACCGTCGGTTCCGACGGCCTGTACCTGAACCTCAAGGGCCTGGGCACGGCCCCGATCGACTACGTGCTCCGCGTCAGCTGAGCCGCACACCCCGCACTTACCAGGAGCATCCCATGGGCTTCAATGTCTCGCTGTCCGGCATCAATGCCGCCAACTCCGACCTGAGCGTCACTGCCAACAACGTCGCCAACGTCAACACCACCGGCTTCAAGGAATCGCGCGCCGAGTTCGCCGATCTGTTCTCGGCTACCGGCTACGGCCTCTCCAAGAATGCGGTGGGTTCCGGTGTGCGCGTCTCCAATGTCGCCCAGCAGTTCAAGCAGGGCCACAACGAACAGACCGGTCGCAGCCTGGATATGGCCATTTCCGGTGAAGGCTTCTTCACCATGAACATGAACGGCAGCCGCGTGTATTCGCGTGCCGGCAACTTCCAGACCGATGCATCCGGCTATGTGGTCAACCCACAGGGCGCGCGCCTGCAGGTGTTCGCGCCGAATGCCGATGGCACCAACTTCGATGCCGGGCGCATGGTCGACCTGCAGCTGCTGACCACCGACAGCCCGCCAAAGCAGACCAGCGAAGTGAAGGTCGGCTTCACCCTGCCGGCCAACGCCAAGCAGCCGACGGTCACCACCTTCGATCCGACCGATTCGAACAGCTACAACCACTCCAGCGGCGGCATCACCGTGTACGACTCGCTGGGCGTCAGCCACATCCAGGTCTCGTACTTCGTGAAGGGTGCCAACCCGAACGAGTGGACCGTGCGCAACTACGTGGATGGCCAGCCGGCGGGCAACCCGACCCCGGTCACCTTCGATAACAGCGGCAAGCTGACTGCACCCGCGGACGGCAAGGTCAGCCTCGGCACCTTCACCCCGACCACCGGTGCTGGCGTGCTGAACATGACGCTGGACATCAACGGCTCGACCCAGTACGGCGAGAAGTTCGCGCTGCGCAACACCCAGCAGGACGGCTACGCCGCCGGCAAGCTCAACGAAATCACCGTGTCGGAAACCGGCGTGGTCTACGCCCGTTACTCCAACGGGGCCGACAAGCCGCTGGGCCAGGTCGCGCTGACCACCTTCAACAATCCGCAGGGACTGGAGTCGAAGGGCAACAATCTGTGGGTGGACACCTTCAGCTCGGGCACGCCGCGCACCGGCATGCCGGACACCTCCAACCTCGGCAAGATCCAGGCCGGCTCGCTGGAAGCGTCCACCGTCGACCTCACCGAGCAGCTGGTCAACATGATTACCGCGCAGCGCAACTTCCAGGCCAACGCGCAGATGATCACCACCCAGGACCAGATCACCCAGACCGTCATCAACATCCGTTGATGACGCGCTGACCCTGTCACGGAACTCCCCGCATGGATAAAGCCCTTTACGTGGCGATGACCGGTGCCCGCGCCTCCCTGCAGGCGCAGGGTACGCTCAGCCACAACCTCGCCAACTCCGATACTCCCGGCTTCAAGGAAGCGCTGGCCAACACCGAAGCCTTCCCGATCCGTGGCCCGGGCTTTGCCTCGCGGGTGGATGCGCTGCATGTCGATGCCGGGTTCAACCGCACGCCCGGCTCGCAGCACATCACCGGCAAGCCGCTGGATCTGTCCCTGCAGACCGGCACCTGGCTGGCCGTGCAGTCCAGTGACGGCAGCGAGGCGTACACACGCGGCGCGGCGCTGTCGGTCACGCCGAACGGCCAGCTGGTGACCTCCAGCGGCCGCACGGTGCTGGATGACAACAACAACCCGATCGCCATTCCGCCCTACCAGGCCATGGAGATCGGTGCCGACGGCACTATCTCGATCATCCCGCAGGGTGAAGGCCCGCAGACCATGGCGCAGATCGGTCGCATCAAAGTGGTGCAGGCCCCAGATGAGCGCCTGGAGCGTGGCCTGGATGGTCTGTTCCGCAACACCGACCCACGCCAGCCGTTCGCACCTGCACAGGGCACGGCCGTGCACAGCGGCCAGCTGGAAGGCAGCAACGTGGACGCCGCTGGCGCGCTGGTGCAGATGATCCAGCTGCAGCGCCAGTACGAAATGCAGGTACAGGTGATCAAGCACGGCGACGAAAACGCGCGCAGCGCCAACAGCATGCTGCGCCTGGGTAGCTGACGGAATTCCGGCGCCGGCTGATGCCGGCGCTGGCACACCGCTTGCACAACCGCATTCAAGGGCCGCACCACGCGGCCGGCTTCACCAGACAGGACACCGAAGATGAACCAGGCATTGTGGATCGCGAAAACCGGACTGGATGCGCAGCAGATGCGCATGTCGGTGGTTTCCAACAACCTCGCCAACACCAACACCACCGGCTTCAAGCAGGACCGTGCCAGTTTTGAAGACCTGCTGTACCAGCAGGTGCGCCAGCCCGGCGGCTCCTCCTCGGCGCAGACGCAGCTGCCCACCGGCCTGCAGCTGGGTACCGGTGTGCGTGTGGTTGCCACCGCCAAGAATTTTGAACAGGGCGGCCAGCAGCAGACCGGCCGCGCCCTGGACGTGATGGTCAACGGTCGCGGCTTCTTCGAGGTTCAGATGCCTGATGGCAGCTCGGCCTACACCCGTGACGGCTCGTTCAAGATCAACCAGGACAGCGAGCTGGTCACCAACAGCGGCTACCCGGTGCAGCCGGGCATCCAGATTCCCGAAGGCGCGCAGTCGGTGACCATCGGTACCGACGGCACCATCAGCGTGAAGATGGCCGACGGTGCGGCGTCGGTGGAAGTGGGTGCGCTGACCCTGACCGACTTCGTCAATCCGGCCGGCCTGCAGGCCCGCGGCGAGAACCTGTTCCTGGAGACCACCGCTTCTGGTCCGGCACAGAACGGCAACCCCGGGCTCAACGGCCTCGGCACTGTGGTGCAGGGCGCGCTCGAAGGCAGCAACGTCAACGTGGTGGAAGAGCTGGTGTCGATGATCGAAACCCAGCGCGCCTACGAGATGAACGCCAAGGCGATCTCCACCACCGATTCGATGCTCGGCTACCTCAACAACAAGCTCTGACCGGCCAAACCGGGAAACCGCCATGTCGCCCATTTCCAACTTCACCCGCACTGCCCTCGCCTGCGCCGTGGCCGCCCTGCTCGGTGGCTGCGTGATCGCGGGCGACGTGCGTCCCTACCCGACGATGGCGCCGATCCAGCCGATCATGCCGCCGCAGGCCCAGCCGACCGCCGGTGCCATCTACGCCGCCGGCCCGACCCTGCAGCTGTATTCGGACCGCCGCGCACGCGATGTTGGCGACCTGCTGACCATCACCCTGCTGGAAAACACCACCGCGCAGACAAGCGCCAACACCGCCACCAACAAGGAATCGAACCTGAGCCTGGGCACACCGTCCATTCTCGGCGCGCCGGTCACCCTTGGCGGCAAGGACATTCTCAGCGCATCGGCAGCAGGCAAGCGTGACTTCACCGGCAAGGGCAACAGCGCGCAGAGCAACCGCCTGCAGGGCAGCGTCACGGTCACCGTGGTGCAGCGCCTGCCCAACGGCAACCTGGTGGTGCAGGGGCAGAAGAACCTGCGGCTGAACCAGGGCGATGAACTGGTGCAGGTGCAGGGCATCGTCCGCCCCGGCGACATCAGCCAGGACAACACCATTCCATCCAGCCGCGTGGCCGAGGCCCGCATCGTCTACGGCGGTCGCGGCCCGGTCGCGCAATCCAACGCGATGGGCTGGCTGAGCCGCTTCTTCAACTCCGGCCTGACGCCGTTCTGAGTATGGCCATGAAACGCTTCCTCTCTTCTTCCTGGCAGCGCCGCGTGGCGTCGTTCGTGGCGCTGATGCTGCTGGTCGTGGCAGCCCCGGCCAGCGCCGAGCGCATCAAGGACCTGGCCCAGGTCGGCGGCGTGCGCGGCAATGCGCTGGTGGGTTATGGCCTGGTGGTCGGCCTGGATGGCAGCGGCGACCGCACCAGCCAGGCACCCTTCACTGTGCAGAGCCTGAAAAACCTGCTCGGCGAGCTGGGCGTCAACGTGCCGCCGAACGTCAACCCGCAGCTGAAGAACGTAGCGGCCGTAGCGATCCACGCCGAGCTGCCGCCGTTCGCCAAGCCGGGCCAGCCGATCGACATCACTGTGTCCTCGATCGGCAACGCGGTCTCGCTGCGTGGCGGTTCGTTGCTGATGGCACCGCTGCGCGGTGCCGACGGCCAGATCTACGCCATCGCCCAGGGCAACCTGATCGTCGGTGGCTTCGGTGCGCAGGGCAAGGATGGTTCCCGCGTCTCGGTGAACGTGCCCAGCGTCGGTCGTATTCCCAACGGTGCCACCGTTGAACGTGCCCTGCCCGACCCGCTGGCCAACGGCGGCGACATCACCCTGAACCTGCACAACAACGACTTCACCACGGTCTCGCGCATGGTCGCTGCGCTCAACAACGCATTCGGCGAAGGCGCAGCGCGTGCGGTCGACGGCGTGACTGTGGCCGTGACCGCGCCGACCGACCCGGGTGCACGCATCGGCCTGCTGGCGCGCATCGAAAACCTGGAACTGACCCCGGGCAGCGCCCCGGCCAAGGTAGTGGTCAATTCGCGCACCGGCACCGTGGTCATCGGCCAGCAGGTACGCGTGGGACCGGCCGCGATCTCGCACGGTTCACTGACCGTGACCATCCAGGAAAACACCAATGTCAGCCAGCCCAACGCGCTGTCCGGCGGGCGTACCGTGGCCAGCCCGCAGTCGACCATCACCGCCACCAACGACGGCAGCCGCATGTTCAAGTTCAGCGGCGGCACCACCCTGGACGAGATCGTGCACGCGGTGAACGCGGTAGGCGCGGCACCGGGCGATCTCATCGCGATCCTGGAAGCCCTGAAGCAGGCCGGCGCATTGAGTGCCGAGCTCGAGGTGATCTGACATGCGTATCAATCCCGCATTCGATCTGCACCCGGCGCAACAGAACGATCCGGCCAGGATCGACAAGGTCGCGCGCCAGCTGGAAGGCCAGTTCGCGCAGATGCTGGTCAAGAGCATGCGTGACGCCAGCTTCGGCGACTCGCTGTTCCCCGGCGAAAACAAGATGTTCCGCGAGATGTACGACCAGAAGATTGCCGAGGCGATGACCCGCGGCAAGGGGCTGGGCCTGTCGGGCATGATCAGCCGGCAGCTGTCCGGCCAGGCCGCCGAGGGTCCGGCGCTGGATACCCGCGTGGACCCTGCCAAGGCCAGCCGTGCCTACCAGCTCAATGCGCCGGCCAGGCCGGCACCGTCGCTGCCACTGGAAGATGGCAGCCAGGCCGTGCGTCTGCTGCAGCAGATGGCCGCCGGTGCGCAGCAGGGGGCACAGGCGGCAGTCGCGCCGATGGAGCAGGCCCTGGACCTGATCGCCGGCCGTGAGAGCAGCAGCATGCACCGCTCGCTGGGCACCGAAGATCCGTACATCGGCAGCCTGCAGGGTGAAGACTGGGCCGCCCGCAGCGACCAGTGGTCGGCCACCGCCAGCAATCGCGGCACCGCGATCAGCCCAACCGATGCGATGGCCACCCGCACCGCCGTTGCCCAACTGGGCGAGCACACCCCGGAAGGCTTCGTCGCCAGTATCTGGCAGCACGCGCAGAGTGCAGCCAAGGAACTGGGCGTGGATGCGCGCGCCCTGGTGGCACAGGCGGCGCTGGAAACCGGCTGGGGCAAGCGCCACATCAAGCACGCCGATGGCAGCACTTCGCACAACCTGTTCGGCATCAAGGCCAACGGCTGGAACGGCCAGCGCGCCGTGGCCGGCACCCATGAATATGTCGACGGCGTACGCCGCAACGAGACTGCCAGCTTCCGCGCCTACAGTTCGCCGGCCGAGAGCTTCGCCGACTACGTGCGCCTGCTGAAGACCAGCCCGCGTTACCAGCAGGCCCTGCAGGCCGGCACCGACGTGCAGGGCTTTGCCCGCGGCCTGCAGCGCGCCGGCTATGCCACCGATCCGCGCTACGCGGCCAAGATCGCCGCGATCGCCGGTGGACCGACCATCGAGCGCGCGGTCAGCGCCGTCGCCGAGGCCGGCACGCGCCTTGGCCAGACCTTCGCCAGCACCGCAACCGCGGCGCTGGGTATCACTCGTCGTTGAGGAACTCCATGTCCAGCGTACTTTCCACCGGTACCGGTGCCCTGCTCGCCTTCCAGCGTGCGTTGGCGACCACCAGCCACAACGTGGCCAACCTCAATACCCCGGGCTACAGCCGGCAGAAGGTCAACTTCGCCACCGCTGATCCGCAGAACTACGGCTACGGCACGGTCGGCAACGGTACCCGCATCACCGACATCCGCCGCACCGCCGATCAGCTGGCCATCTCGCGCCTGCTCGACAGCAGCGGTGAGCTGGCGCGCCTGAAGCAGCTCTCCGGCATGGCCGACCGGGTCAACGCGCTGTTCTCCGACGCCGCCACCAACGTGGCCGGTGTGTGGTCGAACTTCTTCGACTCGGTCAGTGGCCTGTCCTCCAATGCGTCCGGCACCGCCGACCGCCAGAACATGCTCGACGGCGGCAAGGCGCTGGCCAATCGCTTCGTGCAGCTCAACACGCACCTGAACAACCTCAACAGCGAGGTCAACAACGGCCTGATGGCCGGTGCCACCGAGGTCAACCGCCTGGCGCAGGAGATCGCGCAGATCAACGGCGCCATCGGCACCAACCTCGCCACGGCAGCGCCTGACCTGCTTGATCGTCGCGACCAGCTGATCACCCAGCTGATCGGCTACACCGGTGGCACGGCGGTGATCCAGGACGGCGGCATCATGAATGTCTACACCGCCGGCGGCAACGCGCTGGTGGTGGGTACCACGGCGACCAAGGTCACCACCGTGGCCGACCCGTACCAGCCCGAGCGCCTGCAGCTGGCGCTGGAGACCCAGGGCAACACCATCCGGCTTGATGCAAAGGCGGTCGGTGGCCAGATCGGTGGCCTGCTGGAGTTCCGCGACACCGTGCTGACCCCGGCCCAGGCGGAACTGGGCAAGCTCGCCGTGGGCCTGGCCGAAACGTTCAACCAGGCCCATCACCAGGGCGTGGACATGTATGGCCAGCTGGGTGGCGACTTCTTCAACATCGGCAACCCGCGCGTCACCGCCAACAACGCCAACACCGGCACCGCGAGCCTGAGCGCCACCTATGGCGACCTCGGCAAGCTGGATGCACAGAACGTGGTGCTGCAGTTCGACGGCACCAACTGGAAGGCCAGCCGCGCCGACACCGGCGCCAGTGTTCCACTGACCGGCACTGGCACCGCTGCCGACCCCCTGGTGATCAACGGCGTCAAAATGGTGGTCGGCGGCACTCCGGCCGCCAACGATCGGTTCCTGCTCCAGCCCACCGCAGGTGTGGCCGGCAGCATGGAAGTGGCGATCACCGATCCCTCGCGCATCGCCGCTGCCGCTGCAGTGAAGGGCGCGGCCGCGACCTCCAACACCGGCACCGGCAAGCTCAGCGGGGTCACCGTCAGCGATTCGACCAACGCCAACCTGCGCAATCCGGCCGCGATCGTGTTCACCTCGGCCACCACCTATACCATCGATGGCGGCCCGCCGCAGACCTACACCCCCGGCCAGACCATCAGTGCCAACGGTTGGAGCTTCGTGCTGGACGGCGCTCCGAAGGTCGGCGACACCTTCAACATCACCCCAACCCCGGCCGGCTCCTCGGACAACAGCAATGCCGCCAAGCTGGCCAAGGTCGAGAGCGCCAAGGCGTTCAACGCTGGCACCGTGACGCTGAACGGCGCGCTGGGCGGCCTCACCACCCAGGTCGGCGCCGCAGCACGTTCGGCCGAGTACTCGCTGGACGCCCAGCTGGTGATCAATGACAAGGCGCAGGAAGCGCGCGATGAAGTGTCCGGCGTCAACCTGGACGAGGAAGCCGCCGACATGCTGCGCCTGCAGCAGGCCTACCAGGCGGCCTCGCAGCTGATCTCCACCGCCGACAGCATGTTCCAGACCATCCTGGGAGCCGTCCGCCGATGAGCAGCCGCATCTCCACCAGCATGATGTACAACCAGTCGGTGTCGCTGATGATGGCCAAGCAGGCCAAGCTCAGCCACCTGGAGCAGCAGATCGCCACCGGCAGCAAGATCGTCAGCGCGAAGGACGATCCGGTCGGCGCCGGTGCTGCCGTGGGCCTTGATCGCAGCCTGGCAGCCCTGGACCGGATGAAGCTCAATGCCGGCAACGTGCAGAACCGACTGGGCGTACAGGAAAACACCCTGGCCCAGGTCAACGATCTGATGGCGCGCGTCAACGACCTGACCATCCAGGCCAGCAATCCGGCACTGGGCGCCGCCGACAAGAAAACGCTGATCACCGAGCTGAACCAGATCCGCGAGGGCCTGCTGTCGCTGGCCAACGCCGAGGACGGCACCGGCCGCTACGTGTTCGGCGGCACCAACGATGGTGATCCGCCGTTCGCCAAGATCAATGGCAAGGTGGTCTACCGTGGCGACCAGACCCAGCGCCAGATTGAAGTCGGCCCCGATACCTATGTACGGGATGCCCTGCCCGGCAGCGAAATCTTCATGCGCATTCCTACCGGCGACGGCTTCGTCGATGGTGTTGCCGCGGCCGGCAATACCGGCAACGGCGTGCTGACCAACATCACCCGCGATGGCAGCGACAGCTGGAACGGCCAGTCCTTCAGCATCCGCTTCACCGCCGCCGACCAGTACCAGGTACTGGACGGTGCTGGCAACGTGACCGGCACCGGCACGTTCAAGGCCGGTGACAACGTCGAAGTCAACGGTGTACGCCTGCAGATCACCGGCGCACCCGCTGCCGGTGACAGCTTCAGTGTGAAGCCGACAACCAGCCGCGACATCTTCGACACCATGGACAAGCTGATTGCCGCGCTTGATGCCGACACCGGCACCACCGCCAAGATGAGCGCGCAGCAGAACGAACTGCAGAGCGCCCTGCGCGATGTGGCCCGTGCATCGGAGCGGATGATCGATTCGCGTGCGGCCGGCGGTGCGCAGCTGAAGGCACTGGACAATGCCGCCGACATGCGTGAAGCCAACAGCGTGACCCTGAAGACCACGCTGTCGCAGATGCGCGACCTGGACTACGCCGATGCACTGAGCCAGTACCAGCTGCAGAGCACTGCGCTGCAGGCGGCGCAGACGATCTTCTCGCAGATGCAGTCGATGTCGT